>NZ_JCAKRX010000015.1:0-107579 GCF_059515225.1 Stenotrophomonas sp. CS3K5 | reverse complement strand
TCCAACCCCTCACCACTCACCGAGGCAATCGCAGCCAGCTGCAGTGCTTCGGCCTCTTCGGCATCCGGCAGCAGCCCGGGCAGACGTGAGGCCAACAGCGTCTTGCCGCAGCCCGGGCTGCCGATCAGCAGCAGATGATGGCCACCGGCCGCAGCCACCTCCAACGCGCGCCGCGCATGCCCCTGCCCGCGCACGTCGGCCAGATCGGGCAGCGGCAGCGGTGGGGTGTCCACGCGCTCCACGGGCGGCAACAGGCGCGGGTTGCCCAGCCCGGCGCAGCATTCCAGCAACGTGCGCGCCACCCGTACATCGGCGTGCTCGGCCAGCGCCGCCTCGGCGGCATTGCCGGGGGGAACCACCAGAATGCGCCCGGCTTCAGCGGCGGCAATCGCGGCGGGCAGCGCACCGGCCACCGGGCGTAGTTCGCCAGTGAGTCCCAGCTCGCCCAGGAATTCGTACTGCAGCAGCGACTGCGGATCGACCTGTCCGCTGGCCGCGAGGATGCCCAGCGCAATGGCCAGGTCGTAGCGCCCGCCTTCCTTGGGCAGATCGGCGGGGGCGAGATTCAAGGTGATGCGCCGTTGCGGGAAGTCGAAGCGTGCGCAGAGCAGGGCGGCACGTACACGTTCGCGCGATTCACGCACGCTGGTTTCGGCCAGGCCCACGATCTGGGTAGCGGGCAGGCCACCGGAGAGATGCACTTCCACCCGCACCAGTGGGGCATCAACCCCGGCGCGGGCACGGCTGTGGACCAGCGCCAGGCTCATGAACGGTTTCCTGCGGAGGGACGCTTGATGGTGCGGCAGGCGCGTTGCGGCGAACCATCGGGAATTGCGGGTGAAGTGGCTAGGGGGATTCTGGCAGATGGTAGGAGGTCACCTGGCTTCTATAGTGATGCCGCCGCTACTTGCACTGCTGGGCAACATCAATGCCATCGCGGTACTTCAGGACGATGGAGTTCAACAGGCCGAACTGATCCAACGCTGGGCGTGGATCCAAAGGGGCTCCCGACGGCTGCAGTCGAGCTTCCAGCTGGCTACGGAAGTGCATGACATCAGGCGCACGGGCATCGGCCCCAGCCATGATACTCATGGTCATCAGGATCGAGCTGTTATCGACGAAGAGCAATGGAACGCCTTTGCAGTAGAAGCCGAAAGACGGCGACCCAGGTTCCCCGGCGACGATCCTGATTCCCTTTGATGCTGTCGCACGGGAGAGGTCCATGGCCTCCTTTCGCACAAGCGAAAAGTCGTCGTCGGAGATCGTTCGATAGGTCCTTAGCTCAGCCTCGAATGTGGTCGGATACACCACCCATCCGAGCCCACAAAGCAGGATGATGGCAACGACGAGAAAGTTGGCAAGTGACTTCATCCGGGCGCTCCCACTTTGCCGGACCGATGTCCTCTGGTTTTGAGTAGCACGAAGATTCGGAATTCAATTCCCAAACAGACACCTCTGCTTATCCGGCATCGCCCCATCGAAGCGCATCAACCGCGTCTCAACCCAAGATGGCCCCGCGCGCTCCACCAGCAGCCGCCCCTCAATCTGCTGCACAAACAGCCAGCGCTCGAAGCTCATGCGCAGGCGCTCGATATCCGGTGCCCGCCACGCGGCATCGGCAGGCATCCGGATCAGCACGCGCGAGGGCGCACTCTCCACCTCCATCACCACAACGCCCTTACACCGGATCTCGAAAGACGTCGCCCCAGCATAGCGCGTGTGGAATTCAAAGCCTTCGACGGCCTTGGCGGTAACGAAGCCCAGCGCGTCGCCGTGCAGCAACCGGTAATCGAAGGGCTTCAGCTTCTGGTAGGCCCACTCCCGATCACTCGCTGGCTCGGGCCACGCGGCCCATACCACGGCGATCAGCACGATGCAGGCCGCCGCAGCGACAAGGCTGTGCTTGTTCATCACTCACCCCGACCTCAGGCCTTGGGCCGCATGCGCTCGTGGATGAACGCCGTGAGCGCCATATCGGCCATCACCAGCCCTTCCATCACGCGGTCGCCCACGTACTGATCGGGCTCACCGTTCTGGCGCGTGCGCTCGGCTGCCAACAGGATTTCCTGCACGATGCGCTGGCCGGTTGCCGCGCAGTCGGCGTCGGACATCGCCATCTGTCGGCTGCGCAGCAGGTGGCGTTCGGGCCAGGGCCGGCCGTCGGCGGCAGCGCCTGCGCCGATGGCGCGCAGTGTGGCAATGAGGCTGTTGGGGGCCGGCGCGGGCGCGGGTGACGGCGCTTCCTGGATGGGGCGCGGGGGCGGGGAGTGCGGCGTGGTCATGGCAGGCTCCGTGCAAGCAGGCGGAAGCCGCCACCGATAAAGGTGGCGGACAGGGCGTGGCTCGAAAACCGGTTGCTAGACAAAGCCGGCGGGCACGAGGCCCCCACGCCCCGCCCGCCATAGCCGGCAGACGGATTGCCAGCCGGCACCACGCGCGGTGGTGCCGGCTGGCAAGCGCAAACTTACGTCTAGCAATCCGGGTTTTCGAGTCCCGACCACCGATGCACGGTGGCGCAGTAACGATTACCTGCCGTTGTACGGAATGCCAAGGGGTAGGGGCCAATGCCGCCAAAACCCGAGACGTTTTCGGCATTGTCGCATAGCGCGGAAAGGGGCGAGAGCCTTGGCGGGCTAGGCGTACAGGCACTTCTGGAACGGAGTCGTCAGATCCTTCCATCAAGGATGCAAGGCGCGGCAAATGCGACAGCACTCGCTCATCGGGCATGCGTGATCGCTCATGCAACCGAACCGCTGCGACACCGGCTAGATGGTTTAAATGACTTCCTGCCTATTGAACCTACCGAGTGTCGCGCGCAATCTGACTACCGCTGTAGTCAATCAAGGCCATCCTGCCCGCAGCAGGGATGGTTCTGCAGCGCTCGAATGGATTCCACCCACTGGCGTAGGCTAAAACAAGGATCACTGCACGTGCAACGCCGCAGCCGACTGCTTCTCTGCGCGGGTCTGATCCCGCTTCCGTGGTTCCTGTTCTGGACCAGCGTTGCCGCCGTATTTGCACCGGGCTACAACCCGCTCGCACAGCACGCCAGCGAACTGCTGCAGGCGCCCACACTCGCAAGCATCTGCGCCAGGATCGCCGCCCTCGGCTCCGGTGTGGGGTTCGTGGCGTTCTCCATCGGGATATGGCGGGAGTCCGGCCGCCGGATTGCCGTAGGCGCGATCTGCTGGATGATCTTTGGCATTTCCATGCTGACCAACGGGCTCTGGCCCATGGGCCATCCGATGCACGGCTTCTACACCATCGGTATCGCCAACATCATCGCGCCGGCGATGTCGCACATCGAGTTGAGCGCGTGGTCTGCCAACCGGAGGGCATACGCCGTGACCGCTGTGGTGAGCGTCGCGAGCGTCGTCTATCTCTGGTTGAACGTGGTGGGCGCGGACCCGGATGGCTTCAGGGGGCTGACTCAGCGCGTGTTCTCGTCCATCAACTCGCTCTGGCCGTTCCTGGTTGCGCTGTACCTGCTGCGAAGCGGTTCAAGCGCGCTGAAGGCGGAGCCTGCGCATTGATGGATAGGCATGCAGTTGCATGGATGGCTGTTGAGCGCGTGGTTTTGAGATGGGGATGAAGATCTTTCGCCGTCAGCTGATCTACGTTCGAGTACACCAGGACCACTTCATTGCGCGCGTGGTGGGTGGAGACAGGACCATCTGTCGTCAGTGTCATGCCCTTGGCAATCGCACGGGTCCGATCAAGGACTTTTCGAGTATCCGGCCCCTGCTCAAGGCGATCTTCTCGGAACTCCTGCCTGGGTTCTCTCTCGTCAAGCCATGGGGGATTCTGCACTTTGATCCGGTTGAGTACCCGGTCACGAAGGAAGAACTGGCCGGGTTCCAGAAGGCTGCCATGCGCAGCGGGGTGAGTTTCTGCTTTCTCTCCACGTGGGAGCAGCGGCATGAAGACAAGGACTTGATGGACATCTTCAAGTAGGGGCCGGTCTGTTGCACGTCGGGTTCACATCAACATGGAAGGATTTCAACCCGCTGCGGGGCAGCAGCACTTTCAGGTCTTCCAGGTATTGGACAGCTAACCCTCGATCCGCGTTTCCGGAGCCCTTCTCCTTGATGCGGTACAGCGTCCTGTACCATCCCGTCGAGTCCTCAAGCAGAGTCCTTGTGTCTGCGGATGCGATTACTGCATGACCCATGCTACGTGCGGGCGGGCGCGGCGGTTCGAAACATGCCACAGAACATTCCCGTCCAGATGATCCTTGTACGCACCCGGCAACTGGCGACCGGCCCGGTTGGCGGACTTCTGATAGATTCGAGGTACTTGCAGCTGAGGCCACGGAAGAATCGCCATGGTGTTCAACATCGTAGTGACAGTTGCGGTCGTGTTCTCGCTCATCCATCTTCTGGTCTTCTACCGATTTGCATTCCGCTTCCAAGGACGGTACCCCGAACTGTGGCGAGCTCTGGACTGCCCGGAGCCATTTGGAATCCGCGGGCAAATGACCTATCTGGCCGTGGTGTTGGGCCTTGAGCGGAAGGCGCCCCTGCAAGCGCTGCAAGAGGTTCGAAATGAAGTGATCGTGATGCGAATCGCGTTCGCAATCGCCTTCGCTGCATACGTCGTGACATTCGCATGGTTGGGCTGAGATGATCAGCGTTGCGGCGGGTACGTTGACCGGCGCAGCCGTGAGCAGCTTCGCGGTGCCAGGATGAAGGATCACACGCGATGAAGCTGCCGGCCCGCTTCAGGGTGCATCTTTTCAGCCATCTGGGGTTCGTCGCAATCATGGCCGCGCTCTTGGCAAACTGGGTTGGGGTGTTCTTCGAAGCCCTTGTCAGCCAATCCCATGCCCCAGCCGACGTCGCCCGGGTGGGTGATGTAGGAACGGTGTTCGGGTTCTGCATGCTCGCCCTGTTGCTGCTGGGGGCGCTGAGCATCCCGGGCGAACTGTCGGGGCTGGTCAGGCCGTACGGATGCAAGGCGCCCTATCGGCAGGAGGCGCAGGTGATGCATCGGAAGGTGATGCTGATCACCATGGCGGTACTGTCCTGGGCGGCACTGGCGTCGGCTTTTCTCATTGGATCGTTGCTGCGTTCCGGCTAGGCTCCCCTGCTGCAATTGCCTCGCACGGACAACCTGGCAGCGAGCAACAGATCGCAAACCTATCAGGGATTCAAGCGGCAAAGTGGCTATTCGGTCCTGAAGTCAATACCCATCTATGTGAGACTCCCCCGGCACAAGATCGTCGATCTTGTGCTACATCAAGCAATGGTCTACGACATTCCGACTGAACACCATGACCGTAGAAGGCATATCCAACTCAATGCGGATACGCTCAGATGGCTCATCACGCAGCACTCGCTTTTCGATGAGAAACGCACCAAGTACATGATCCTTCGAAACCGAACTACATTCGCGGGTCGGGTTCAATTTGTCGTTGAGTGACACAGAGGTCTGCCGGAACTTTGAGGAGATATCGCGGCAAGCGACTGGCGCTGTACACAGTACAATTCCGATCGTTCGGCCACGGAGTTAGGCTCAGCGGCAGAGCTTGCTGTTCTCTACGTGCCCAGTGATTTTGGCGCTGCGCTAACGTGTTATCCGCCTTGTAGCTCGAGGCGCTCCCTTGAATAGCGAAAGAGCTTTACTATGACTCTGAGAGCCATAGCTTCGATAGCTTCAATAATCGAGTCCGGATCAGCGGCTGGGCCACGGTAGTAGACTTCCGATTGCTCACTCTCAACCTGAACGGTGGCCGTGAGGTATCCGCTCTCAAATCGAACAACGTGTCGAAACCGAGCCAAGATGTCTGAGCTGTTCTGCAACACCAGGAAAAATTGAAGCTCAACAGCTTGGTTTCGATCGGTGAGGTTTGGCCCGCTACCACCACTTACGAACCCCGTCCCTTGAAGCGCCTTGTGATGGACGTCGAGGTAGCGTTGAGATGCATCTAGCATAGTCTGTGAGGCGGCGGCGACTGCGCGACCTTTGTCGGAGCCCGTAATCTCACGAATCCGAGCGAGTTCCTCCTCCGCTCCGGCGGCCACATCACCGATCGGAGGCGGTAATAGACTATCAAGCCGTTCAAGCACGTCCTCCACAGTCGAGAACCTTGATGCGATGCTTGACTGAAATCCGACATTGAATATGCGGCGCAAGCGAGGCCAGCGTGGATCGTCCGTAACGGCGGGAGCAAACGACGACGAGAACCGCTCGTGAGGCATCGCACCCGATGCATCGCTCAGAATTCTGGGTGCCTGCCGGGCGAGCATGTAGAACAACAGCCCCACCACCATCGTTACGTCCGATGCGCTGTGGTACTCATGACGACCTGCTGCATGCTCAGGCAATCTCAAGAATCGATTTCCGATCTCTTGGCCAACTGCCGTTTCGAACGCCCTAGTATCATCTACGCTCTCTTCTGGCTTTGACCAAGACATTCCAAAGTCAACTAGAACGGGTTCGCTCGCGTTGGGAACGATTACGTTGTCCGGCTTGAGGTCCCTGTGAAAAATTCCAAGTTGGTGGCATCTACCGACGGTAAGAAGCAATGCTCGAGTAACTGAGATTGCATCGTCGAATGGTACTTGGCCGCTATCAACGTACCTCGACAGAGTTGGTCCTTCTACCCATTCCATGACCAAGTAGAGTTCAACTCCTTCTGCCTCCCAACTCTCGGCATTGGTCTCAAGTACTCTCGGACATCCTTGACCATCGAGCGCTCTCAGCGCGGTCACCTCCTGAAACACTCTGGCGCGGCGTTCACGGATCTTCAGATGATCACTGTGCATGCACTTCAGGGCGCCCTTGGCCCCATCTGCGCGCCGAACAACGGCACGAACTTCGCCTTGGCCGCCTTTCGCCGTCCCGTCAGTGCTCACGTTCTGAGCTAGCTCCCAACGCTCGTTCCAAGACATCGAATGATCCATTCGTATGACGCATCCCTTCGTCAGCTATTGCTTAACAAAAGCGTACCGTGAAAGTCGCCTTTCGGCCATGGGACAATAGCGAGAATGGCCCATGCTCGTGATTGACCCATTTCGTCGGGAGAGACGGCCGCGCAGACTGAAAATGGGAACGTCCAGGTCATAATCGTATCCTTGAGTTCAGACGCGTCCGCTCCTGGCCGATAGCCAACATCAACAGAACGCACGCAACTGGAATCCAATGACCATACTCCATCACTCCCTGGTCACCCTCCGGTTCTTCGGGGATGAGCTCAATCCAGACGAGATCACTGCCTTGCTTGGCGCGAGCCCAACCGCCGCGCATCACAAGGGCCAGCAGCTCACAGGCAGCCAACCCGGCGCCGTGCGCATTGCCGGGACCGGAAGCTGGCGACTCAGCGCGCTCCGGCGTGAGCCTGAAGATCTGGAAGCGCAGATCTTCGAGATCCTCGATAAACTCACCGGCGATCTCGCTGCATGGCAGTCTCTGGCACCGTTCCGGCCGAACCTGTTCTGTGGCCTTTTCATGGGCAGCGGCAATGATGGTGTCTCGCTTTCGCCGCGTGCGCTGCTCGCGCTGGGGCAGCGCGGCATCGAGCTTGGGCTGGACATTTACGATGCCGAGGAAGAAGAAGAGCCCACCGCTCCGCGCGCAGCGCCCATCAGTTGATGATCTCCCCACTGCCCGAAGCAACAAACGCCTTCAACTGTCGAACGAACTCCGCGTCGTACAGCTCCCACTCCGTAATCTCCCCCACCACCCGTAACGGTTGCGCACTGCGATACGACCGCGTCGGGTTGCCGGGAAACTTCTTGTTGGTCACATTCGGGTCGTCTTCAAACGGACCGGTCGGCTCCACGATGTACACACGCGGTCGCCCTTCACCCCGGGCCATCTCCGCAGCCAGCCCCGCGCCCTTGGCAATGCTGGTGAAGTAGATGTGGTTCATCACCACGCTGTCGCGATAGTTGGACCTGAAGCCCGCGCTCAGCAGTTCGCCCACCGCCAGATCGGCGCGGGTGCCGTGATAGAACGGCCCGGCGACCTGGCCGCAGGTGTCATGCGTAACGGGTGTCCATTCGGTGTCCTGTGCCATCGGCACTGCCCCTGACTGTCCTGCCGGATCGACAGGCCGGCGAGTCTAGGGCGCCGCACGGGCCTTGCGGCAAGGCCCCATCCGCGAAATACTCTGTAAGTGGGAGGCGCCGTGCGCCTCCTTTTTTCATTCTGCGGCGCTGCGGCCTTCCAGCTCGCGTACGGCCTTTTCCAGCGCGTCCAGCCCCGCGGCCACCAGTGATGAGGTTCGTGCCACAGAGCGGAGTGCTTACGGCACGGAGGCGGTTGTTGCGAAAGGCCTTGGGATCAACATCAGCAAGAGTGAACAGGCCAAGGGGGTGGAGGGTTCTGTTGCAAACTGGGAAGCACGTCAGCCCAAGACCGAGAAGGACAAATGACTATGAAATCAGCGTCATTAGTGCCCATGCTGGGCCTGCTGCTATCTGCCTGTGCCAGTGGGGGAGCGACAACCGTAATCGACGATCCTCATGATGAAGTGCTGTGTGCCATCGCTAAGAATCCCGGCGAATATGATCGGGAAGAGGTCGTGTTGTCAGCTCGATATGTAACGGATAACCGCCACGAAGAGGTTCTGCGTAACTCCCGGTGCAGCGATGGCGCACATATCCTCGGTATCGGCAAGCATGGGGCCGCCAGTTCGGTCGCACGTTTTTACGCCGAACAGAAGCGTATATGCCTGGAGCGTAACAGTCCTGGCCTGTGCAATATCTCTGCCAGCGTGCAGGTGTCCGGGCGGATTCGGCTGACGCAGGATCGTGCCGTGTTCGATCTCGAGGACGTGAGGCACTTCGCGTTTGACGATGAGCGGTAGTCTGCTTTTCGCCTCGCTGTCTGGCGAAAGTGGCGTCAACTCAATCTGACGTCGAGCGCCCTTCCAGTTCGCGCACGGCCGTTTCCAGCGCGTCCAGCTTCTCGCGGGTCTTCAGCAGCACGGCGCGCTGCACTTCGAACTCCTCGCGGGTCACCAGGTCGAGCTTGGCCAGGCCGGCCTGCAGCGCGCTCTTGAAGGTGGCCTGCAGTTCCTCGCGCGATTCGCGCAGGCCCGGCGGCACCATGTCGCTGAGGCGACGCGCCAGGTCATCGATTTGGTTCAGGTCGATCATGGTGTGCTCCGTGAGTGTGGGCCCGTGCATCCTGCGCGGGCAGGGCGTTCAGGCATAAGGATACTGCTGGCCCCATGGCTGCGAACAGGCGGCAGGGGTTTCGCACGGGCCGCGTTCAGGCGCTATCCTCCACGCCGGAATACAGGAGATCGACGATGAAGATGGTCATGGCGGTGATCAAGCCGTTCAAGCTCGACGACGTGCGCGAAGCGCTGGCCGAGCGCGGGGTTACCGGGATCACGGTGACGGAAGTAAAGGGCTTCGGGCGCCAGAAGGGCCATACCGAGCTGTACCGCGGGGCGGAGTATGTGGTCGATTTCCTGCCCAAGGTGAAGCTGGAAGTGGCGGTGACCGACGACCAGGTGGAGGCCGTGGTCGAGGCCATCGTGAAGGCGGCCGGCACCGGCAAGATCGGCGATGGCAAGGTGTTCGTGTACGACCTGGGCAGCGTGGTGCGTATTCGTACCGGCGAACTGGACGCGGACGCGCTGTAACCCGTTCGGCGCGATGTTGTAGAGCCGAGCCGATGCTCGGCTGCATTTCGCGCGATGTACGCAGGGCAGCCGAGCGTGGGCTCGACTCTACAGAACAGCGGTCGAGCAAGCTCGACTCTACGAAGGCGATCAGCGGCGCTTGGCCCACCTGTAGAACCGCTTCCAGCCCTGGCGCACGGCGGCCACCCAGCCCGGGTCGGCCACCAGCGCGGCCTGCGCGGCGCTCGGCGCCTGGCCGGTCACGCGCTGGCGGATCTTCAGCAGGTTCTTCATGTCGCTGCGGCGCATCTGCCGGCTCAGCGGGTTGCGCCGCAGCCAGCGCGGGGCGCGCCAGGCCGAGGTGAAATCCAGCAGCACCGGTACGCCGGCGCTGACCACCACATTGGTGCCGTGCAGGTCGTTGTGGGTGATGCCGGCGGCGTGCAGGCGGCTGAGGGCGTGCTGCAGCTGCTCGAACACTTCGTTGCCCACCGCCTGGGCGCTGCTGAGGGTCTGGCCGGGAATGAATTCCATGCCCAGCGCCAGCCCGCCCAGCGTGCCGAGCAGGGCCGGGGCGTGCTTCCAGCCGCCCAGGCGCTGCAGCATGCGTGCTTCGCGGCGCACCATCAGCCGGGCGATCAGCGAGACCGGGGTGCCGCGGTAGCGGGAGTAGTCCTTGACCACCGCCTCGCGCCCATCCAGGCAGGTGCGGTAGACATCGGGGGCGAGGAAGCGTTCGCCGCGCTTGAGCAGCAGCGGGCCGGCGGCGTCATCGCCGCAGGAGGAGGGGGGCAGGGCAGGAAGATACATGTCGGGGTCTCGGACGACCCGGTGGGTGGCGCAGAGCGTCAAGCGAACCGGTGTTACAGGGAGTTACTAATCTTTCGTTAATTTTAGTACCCGCCAGTTCGGTATTCCACGATTTGTCGGAGAAATGTCGGGGTCGTGGCTGGAACAGTTCGTCGCGTCTGCTCGGACAATTCTGTCTCACTTGTCTGGCAAGTCATTGATGATCAATAACTTACGGCCAATGGCCGGCGGGCCGGGCACGCTGGGCTGAATGCGGCGCACGCTTCGCTTGACCCCGACGCACGCCCTGCCGACCATAAGCTGTTAATCCGCGACATCGGCGGCCGCCCCCTTCGGCACGTCCCCGCTCCCTGCCGCGTTCCCCACCGGTGCTGGCCGCCAGGCCGTGCATCGCCCCCGTTTCCCGTTCCGGCCACGGCTGGAGGAAAGTGCTTTGACCATCAAGATCGTCCTTGCAGTGCTGTTCGTGGCCTGCGTGCTGTACATCCATTTCCGCGGCAAGGTGCGTGCGCGCTGGTCGCGCCAGCTGCTGGACCATTCCAGTTTCATGGCCCCGATCAACGTGATCATGTACCTGTTCTCGAAGGTGCCGACCACGCCGTTCCTGGACCCGGGCAAGGAGCTGCCGCAGCTGGAGCCGCTGCGCCAGAACTGGCAGGTGATCCGCGATGAGGCGCTGGCGCTGCGCGATGCGCAGAAGATCGCCGCCTCCAGCAGCTACAACGATGCCGGCTTCAATTCCTTCTTCCGCCGTGGCTGGAAGCGCTTCTACCTGAAGTGGTACGGCCCGTCGCACCCGTCGGCCAAGGCCATGTGCCCGAAGACCGTGGCGCTGATCGAATCGATTCCCGATGTGCGCGCGGCGATGTTCGCGCAGCTGCCGCCGGGCAGCGAACTGCGCCCGCACCGCGACCCGTTCGCCGGTTCGCTGCGCCTGCACCTGGGCCTGAGCACGCCCAACGACGATGGCTGCTACATCGTGGTGGACGGGGTGAAGAAGAGCTGGCGCGATGGCGAGTGGATGATGTTCGACGAGACCTACATCCACCATGCGCACAACGAGACCGACCAGGACCGCGTGATTCTGTTCTGCGACATCGCCCGCCCGCTGCGCTTCGGCCTGCCGGGCCTGTTCAACCGCGCGGTGGCGGCCACGCTGCTGGCTGGCGGTGCCTCGCCGAACCTGCCGGGTGACCCGACCGGTGGCGTCAACAAGGCCTTCGGTGGCCTGTACAAGGTGCGCCTGAAGGCCAAGGCTCTGCGCGAGCGCAGCGTGGTGGCCTACCAGGTGATCAAGTGGGGCCTGGTGGCGGCGGTGATTGCCGGTATCTGGGCGCTGTGAAGCGCTGGGTTTGATGGGGTTGCCGGCCAGCGGCCGGCACTACCGGAACATGAAAAACCCGCGCTGTTGCCAGCGCGGGTTTTTGTTTGGATCAACCCTTCAATGCAGCCTGCACGAACGGCGGGGTTACCAGCACGCCGGTGTGCAGCGCGGCGGTGTAGTACAGGGTGTTGAAGGTCTTGGCGGCCGAGTCGGCCTGGCGGAAGTCGAAACCGCTCTCGCCCTTGCGCGCCATGGTCACGCTCCACCAGCCGGTGGGGTAGCACGGCTGCGGGAACGGCAGGGTCTTGAACGAGCCGAAGCCAGCCTTGCCCATCTCGGTGCGCATTTCGTTGATCAGCTCCAGCTGCATCAGCGGCGATTCGGACTGCTGCACCAGGATGCCGTCGTCCTTCAGGGCCTTGAAGCAGCTCTCGTAGAAGGCCTTGTTGAACAGGCCTTCACCCGGGCCGACCGGGTCGGTCGAGTCCACGATCACCACGTCTACGCTGCCGGCCGGGCAGTTGGCCATGTAGGCCACGCCGTCGTCGAACAGCAGCTCGGCGCGGGCGTCGTCGTTGGAATCGCACAGTTCCGGGAAGTGCTTGCGCGCCATCACGGTGACCTGCTCGTCGATATCGCACTGGGTCACGCTCTCCACGCCCTTGTGCTTGAGCACTTCGCGCAGGGTGCCGCAGTCGCCGCCACCGATGATCACCACGCGCTTGGGCGCGGCGTGGGTGAACAGCACCGGGTGGCTGATCATCTCGTGGTAGAAGAAGTTGTCCTTGCTGGTCAGCATGATGGCCCCGTCGATGGTCATCAGGTTGCCCCAGTCGGTGGTCTGGAAGATCTCGATCTTCTGGAACGGCGACTGCACCTCGTCCAGCTTGCCGGTGATGCGGTAGCCGATGGCCGAGCCGGTGCGCTCGAAGTGTTCGATGTACCAGTTGTTGCTGTCAGTCATGGAAGTACGGTCCTGTTCGGAGGGGTAAAGCCGGGCTGGCGGGCGGGGCCGCGTGGCACAGATGCCACATCCGGACGGATCGGCCCGTTCAGGTTCAGACCTGCCACGGGCGCGGGCGCGCATGATAACGAACCTGTGGGCATATAGGCGTTATCATGCCCCCCCTTTTATTTGCCACAAGGCCGACTGCAATGACCGATTGGTCCCTCGACCAAGCCCGCAAGACCTACTCGATCCCGCATTGGGCGGATGGTTATTTCGATGTGGATCAGGCTGGGCACATGGTGGTGAGACCGACCGGGGCCGATGGCCCGGTGGTGTCGCTGCCCAAGGTGGTGGACGCCGCGCGCGCGGCCGGTGCCAAGCTGCCGCTGCTGGTGCGCTTCCCGGACATCCTCGGCCAGCGCCTGGGCAAGCTGCAGGCGGCCTTCGCCCAGGCCCAGCAGGACTGGGACTACACCGGCGGCTACACCGCGGTGTACCCGATCAAGGTGAACCAGCACCGTGGCGTGGCCGGCACCCTGGCCAGCCACCACGGCGAAGGCTTCGGCCTGGAAGCGGGCAGCAAGCCCGAACTCATGGCCGTGCTGGCGCTGTCGCGCCCGGGTGGCCTGATTGTCTGCAACGGTTACAAGGACCGCGAGTACATCCGCCTGGCCCTGATCGGCCGCAAGCTGGGCCTGCAGACCTTCATCGTCATCGAGAAGCCGTCCGAGCTGAAGCTGGTGCTGGAAGAGTCCAAGGCGCTGGACGTGAAGCCGGGCCTGGGCGTGCGCATGCGCCTGGCCTCGCTGGGCGCCGGCAAGTGGCAGAACAGCGGTGGCGACAAGGCCAAGTTCGGGCTGTCCCCGCGCCAGCTGCTGGACCTGTGGAAGTCGCTGCGCGATACCGAGTACGCCGACTGCCTGAGCCTGCTGCACTTCCACATGGGCTCGCAGATTTCCAACGTGCGCGACATCGCCAACGGCATGCGCGAAGCCACCCGCTATTTCGTCGAGCTGTCACAGCTGGGCGCGAAGATCACCCACGTGGACGTGGGTGGCGGCCTGGGCGTGGACTACGAAGGCACCCGTTCGCGCAGCTTCTGCTCGATCAACTACGGCCTGCATTCCTATGCCAGCAACATCGTGCAGCCGCTGGCCAACGCCTGCGAAGAACACGGCCTGACCCCGCCGCGCATCGTGACCGAGTGCGGCCGCGCGATGACCGCGCACCACGCGGTGCTGATCGCCAATGTCTCTGAAGTGGAGCAGGCGCAGGAAGGCCGCGTGCCGGACCAGCACGATGACGAGCCGGCCGCGATCCGCCACCTGCGCGAGATCCATGAGGAACTGGACGTGCGCCCGGCGGTGGAACTGTTCCAGGAAGCGCAGCACTTCCACGCCGAAGGCCTGGCCAGCTACGCGCTGGGCCAGATCGATCTGCCGCAACGTGCGCGCATTGACGATCTGTTCTACGCCATCGCCCACGGCGTGCGTGCGCGCCTGAGCTACGACGAAAAGAGCCATCGCCCGGCACTGGATGAATTGAACGAGCGCCTGGTCGACAAGTACTTCGTCAACTTCAGCGTGTTCGAATCGATTCCCGATGCGTGGGCGATCGACCAGGTGTTCCCGATCGTGCCGATCGAGCGCCTGAACGAAACGCCGGACCGTCGCGGCATCATCGCCGACATGACCTGCGACTCGGACGGCATGGTGAAGACCTACGTCGAGAACGAAAGCCTGGACACCTCGCTGCCGCTGCACGCGATCAAGCACGGGGAAAGCTATCGCATCGGTTTCTTCATGGTGGGCGCGTACCAGGAAATCCTGGGCGACATCCACAACCTGTTCGGTGACACCGACGCGGTGGAAGTGCTGGCCGATGCCGATGGCTACGCGATCACCCAGCAGCGCCGTGGCGACACCACCGACGTGATGCTGGACTACGTGGGCTACAAGCTGGACGACCTGCGTGCGGCCTATGCCCAGCGCGTGGCGGCGGCCGACCTTTCGCCGGAACGGGCGCAGGAACTGTCGCAGGCGCTGGAAGCGGGCCTGACCGGCTACACCTACCTGTCCGACGAACCGCTGGTGTGATGTTCATGGGAACGCCGGGCATCGCCCGGCGCCACCTGCCCTGATGAGCGCGCGCGCGATCTTCCACCTGTTCCTGCATGCCGCCGTGCCAGCCCTGCTGGCATGGCTGTTCTGGCGCAAGCGTTTCGCCTCGGCGTGGTTGTTGATGCTGCTGGGCTGGATCATCGACCTGGACCATCTGCTGGCCGACCCGATCTACGCGCCGAACCGCTGCAGCATCGGTTTCCACCCGCTGCATACTGCGCCGGCCATCGCGGTCTACGCCGGCCTGTGCGTGCCGAAGAAGACCCGGCTGGTGGGCATCGGTCTGATCATTCACATCGTGCTGGACGCGATCGACTGCTGGTGGATGCACCACCGCTGAGCCGAGCATGGCTCGGCGCTACAGGAATATGCGCCGCGTTGATGCCATGCTCGGCTGCTGTTCTGGCCACGCCCGGCGATCACCCGGCCAGCGGCAGCTCCAGCCGCGCGCGCAGCCCCGGGTTCTCGTTCGACAGCCGCAGTGAACCGCCATGGCTGGCGGCGATCTCGGCCGCAATCGCCAGGCCCAGGCCACTGCCTTCCACGCGTTCGTCCAGGCGCACGCCTCGTTGCAGCACGCTCTCCAGCTTGGCCTTGTCCAGCCCGGGGCCGTCGTCGCGCACTTCGATATGCAAACGATCCTGCTGGGCCAGGGCGCGCAGGCGCACCTCGCTGCGCGCCCACTTGCCGGCGTTGTCCAGCAGGTTGCCCAGCATTTCTTCCAGATCGGTGCTGGCGCCGGCAAAGGTGAGGCCGGGGGCAACATCCATCTGGAAGCGGATGTGGCGCCCGGCATGCACGCGGGTCATCAGCCGGCACAGCGCTTCGGCGGCCGGGGCCACCTCGCTGCGCTGCCGATGGTCCACCGCCAGCCCGGCGGCCAGATAGCGGTCGATGCTGGCCCGCATGCGTGCGCCCTGCTCGTGCAGGGTGCGCCGCCAGTCGCGGCCTTCGCCCTGGGCCTCGGCGGCCAGCACGCTCAACGGCGTCTTCAGCGCATGCGCCAGGTCTTCGGCACTGCTGCGGGCGCGCGCGACCATGCGCTGGTGGTGATCGAGCAGGGCATCGAGCTCATCGGCCAGCGGCACGATCTCGCGGTCCAGCCGGTCGCGTTCGATGCGCTCGGCCTCACCGCGGCGGATGCGTTCGAGCTGCTGGCCCAGCCCGCGCAGCGGACGCAGGCCGAACTGGATCTGGCTGGCCAGCACCGCCAGCCACGCGGCTACCAGCACGCCCAGGGCGATGAAGCTGCGCTGGCGGAACGTGGCGACGTCAGCATCCAGAGCGCTGCGGTCGTTGGCGACCACGGCGACGAACGGTGCCTGCGCGCGCGGCAGGCGCACCTGCTGCACCCGCGCCCGCAGCGACTGCTGCATCGGCCCGGGCAGGTTGCGTTCTGCCGGGCCATCGGCTGCGGCGGCCAGCGTCTGGTCCCACAGCGAGCGTGACTGCAGCAGCACCCGGCCGCCGCCATCGGCGATCTGCCAGTAGGCGCCGGAGAACACCCGCTGGAAGCGCGCGTCGTTGGGTTCCTGGCGCAAGTGCAGCTGGCCATCGGCGGACACTTCCATCTGCGCCACCAGAGTCAGCATGTCCTGCTGCAGCTCGTGGTCGAGGCGGTCGCGCGCGCTGCGCTTGAACAGTTCGCCCAGCAGCGCGCTGGCCAGCACCGAGACCAGGATCAGGCCGAGGCCGCCGGCCAGCAGCAGGCGGCGCCGCAGTGAGGGTTGCCGGCTCATGGCGCCGCCAGCCGCCAGCCCTGGCCACGCACGGTCTGGATCAGTTCGGCGCCGAGCTTGCGGCGTACCCGCCCCAGCAACACATCCAGCGCGTTGGAATCCGCATCCAGGCCGCCATCGAAGACCTGTTCGCCCAGCCGGTCGCGGCCGATCACCTGGCCGACGTGGTGGATGAAATAGCTGAGCAGGCGGAACTCCTGCGGGCTGAGCGCAAGCGGCTGGCCGTCCAGCTCGAAGCGGCCGCCGTTGATGTCCAGCTGCAACGGGCCGCAGTGCAGGCGCGGGCTGGCGTGGCCATGGCTGCGGCGGATCAACGCGCGCAGGCGCAGCACCAGCTCGTCGGCCTGGAAGGGTTTGGTGAGGTAGTCGTCGGCGCCGGCATCGAAGCCGGCCAGCTTGTCGTGCCAGCGTCCGCGCGCGGTCAGCACCAGCACCGGGAAGTGGCGCCCGTTGCCGCGCCAGCGCTCGATCACGCTCAGCCCATCCAGCCCGGGCAGGCCGAGATCGACGATGGCCGCCTGCAGCGCTTCGATCTGGCCGATCTCCTCGGCCTGGCGCCCATCGGACACCGCCTCCACCACATAGCCGGCCTGTTCCAGCAACGGCACCAGGCGTTGCACCAGCGCAGCATCGTCCTCGACCAGCAGGATACGCATCAGTCGTCCAGCTCCGTCTTCAGCAGCTTTCCATTGCGCGCATCATAGTCCAGCTCCACCACCACGCCGTCGCCACGCAGGATCTCCACCTCGTAGACGCCGTCGTCCAGTTCCACTTCCAGCAGCTGGCCGGGGTAGCGCCGCAGGGCATCGCGGACCACGCCTTCCAGTGGCACGTATCGGCCCTGCTGCACCGCGCGGCGTGCGACCTGCTGGGCAGGGTCCTGCACGGGCGCGGCGGCGACCAGGGAGCCAGACAGGGCCAGCAACAGGGGCAGGGTGGAGAGCATCGCGCACGCCGCAAAGAGAGGGGGGACGGGCGTGAGTGTGCCGATGGCGACTAACCGTTGGCTAACAGCCTTGGCTAGGGCGCTGTTAACCCAGGCGGGCATCGTGGCGTTGCCGGGATGGTCCGGCCACGAACAGGAGAACCCCCATGTTGAAGTCGCTCACCCTCGCCACCGTTGCCACCCTGGCGCTGGCGCCGGCCGTGCAGGCCGCGCCGCTGGGCCTGGCCCAGGCCGAACAGACCCTGCGCAAGGCCGGCTACACCCAGATTCACGAGATCGAACGCGAGGATGGCCTGTGGGAAGCGGACGTGAGCCGCGCCGATGGCCGCTTCAGCGAGGTCTTTGTGGACCCCAGGACCGGCGAGATCTTCGACGAGCACAGCGGCCGTGCGCTGCTGAGCACCGAGCAGGTGCTGGCACGGGCACAGGCGCATGGCCTGCGTGACATCCACTCGCTGGAACGCGATGGCGCGACCTGGACGCTGGAAGCCCGCAATGCGCGCAACCAGAAGGTGGAAGTGCGCCTGAGTGGCCATGACGGCCGCATCCTGCACAGCGAGCGCGACGGCTGGCTGGATTGATTCCGGCCCATGTAGAGCCGAGCCCATGCTCGGCTTTGCGGCCAACAACAGCCGAGCTTGGGCTCGGCTCGACAGAATGATTACCAGCCGTACGGCGGCGGGTAATCCCAGCCCGGGCCACGGCCGTAGTAGCCGCCATAGGGGCCGAAGAAGCCCGGGCCCTTGCCCTCGCTCACATGGATGTTGAGGTTGACCCCGCGGGTCTTGCCTTCATCGGTGGTGTAGTTCTTGCTCAGGTTCAGCGTGGCTGCGTTGTAGTGGCTGTTGCCGCCGCCCTTGGAATAGCCGATGCCGGTGGTGAAGCTGCCGGACACCTTGACCTTGTCGTCGGTCACATCGGCGATCTTCGCGTCGTCGTGCACGCGCGGGCCGCTCTTGTCACCGTAATAGGTGCCGGGTGGATCCTGCTGTACGGACGGATCGTTGAGGTAGCGCATCGGCGCCTGCGGCACGGTCAGATCCAGGCCAGCGGCCTGCGGCGCGGTGGCGCCGGCAGCGGACTGGGCCAGCACGGTTCCCGGCAGGGCCAGGCACAGCAGCAGGGTGAGGGGGCGGATCATCACGGCGCTCCAGCGGACAGGGACCACGCAACATGCGGCGGTACAGCCCGACGCTAGCAGGGCCAGCTTGAATGATGCCTGTCGCGGGCCCGTAGCGTCGAGCTTGCTCGACTGCCTCTGCCAGAAGCAGTCGAGCATGGCTCGACTCTACCCAGGCGTTACGCCATCCGTTCAATCCTCGGCGTCATGCCACCCGCCCGAACCCGAACAGCTCCTCCAGCGGGTGCTTCCGCCGCTCGATCCGGGCCCGCAGCAACTGCGCCCCGATCATGGAATAGGTGATTCCGTTGCCGCCGTAGGCCATGGCGAAATGCACCCGGGGGCCCCACTGCGCATGCGGGCCGAAGAACGGCAGGCCGTCGGCGGTCTCGGCGAAGGTGCCGGCCCAGGAGAAAGCGGGCACCGGGTCCAGCCGTGGGAACCAGTGCCGCAGCTGCTTCATCAGCTGGTCGGCCTTGCGCTGCACACGGCGGTCGCGGCGGGCGGGGATATCGATGGCGTCGTCCAGGCCCCCCACCAGCAGCCGCTGGTCGCCGGTGGCGCGCAGGTACAGGTAGGGCCGTGCGCTTTCCCACACCATCGTGTTCCGTAGCCGCCCCAGCCGGTCCGTGTCGATGGGATCGGTGATGAAGGCATAGCTGCTGCGGTTACGGGCCACGCGCTGATCGAGCCAGCGCTGGTTGGCATAGCCCATCGCCAGCACCACATGACGCGCACGCAGGGTGGCACCGTCTTCGGTGCGAGCGCTCACGCCACGCGTGCTGGGCGTGAGCGTATGCAGGACGGTGCGGTCATGCACGTGGCCACCACGCCGGCGCACGCGCTGCAGCAGTGCATAGGTCAGCCGGTACGGGTCGACGCGGGCCGCCTGCCGGGTCACCAGGGCGCCGCCGCCCGCCACGTCGAACCGCTCGCGCAGCGCGTCCGGCCCCAGCCAGCGGGCATCCAGGCCGATGCCGCGGCGGGCATCACCTTCGGCCATCAGGCGTGGCACGTCGCGCGTGCGGCTGGCCAGGTACAGGCTGTCCATGCGCTGGAAATCCACGTCCTTCAGGCCGTGCGCCACCTCGCCCAGCGCCGGGATCGCCTCGGCACAGGCGAGGTAGGCCCCCGCCGCCGCGTCATGGCCGTAGCGCTGGGTCAGTTCCAGCAGGTGCGTGTCGATTTCGTACTGCAGCAGCGCCGTGCTGGCGGCGGTGCTGCCCCAGCCGATGTCGCGCTGCTCGATCACCGCAACATCCTGGCCATGCCGGGACAGTTCGTCGGCGATCAGCGCACCGGTAATGCCGCCGCCGACCACCAGCACGTCGCAGCGCAGGTCCTGCTGCAGCGGCGGGAAGGCGTGGATCAGGCCGTTGCGTACCGCCCACCACGGGTAGCCACTCTTGAGGTCCATGGGGTGGTGGCTCAGGCCGTGGGCTGGCCGGTATGCGGGGTCTGGATCAGTTCGGACAGATCGAAGCCCTGCAGGCGCGCGGCCGCCAGATAATGGTCCTGCACGGTGGCGTCCAGGCGGGGCTCGCGGGCCAGCAGCCACAGGTACTTGCGATCGGGGCTGCCGACCAGTGACACGCTGTAGTCCGGCGCAACCTGGATCACCCAGTAGTCGCCCTTGGCGAACGGCAGCCAGCGCAGGCCCTTGGGCAGGAAGCTGACCTCCAGCCGCGCACTGTCGTTGTCGATGGCGCAGGCTTCGCCGCTGGCCTCCTCGATCTCACCGTCCATGCGGCAGCGGTTGGTGACCCCGACGTTGCCGTTGTCGAGCAGGGTGTAGTGCGCCGACACATCGGTGCAGCCCTCCGGTTCGTGGCGCATGGGCAGGCGCGCGATCTCGTACCAGGTGCCCAGGTAGCGGGGCAGGCGCAGGTCGGCAACGGTCTTCAGGGGCGGCAGTTCGGTCATCGGTGGGCAGGGCTGGGCAGTGGCCTCCACCATGCCGATGGCCCTGCCACGGACGGGTGAAGCCGGGGCGATGGCCGTGTCCAGAACGTTGCGTCGCCCCGGCGCTGCGTCCGCTGTCACCGGCGCGGCGGTATCCTGCTGCCAGCGCCGGTCTTTTCCGTTCCAACCGAGGTGGAGGTGCCGATGTACCAGGTGATCCTGTTGAAGAGTGAATCCGCGTTCGCACGCGAGCAGTGGCCACAGGTCGATGACTTGGTGGATTACGAAGGCGTCAGCTACAGCCTGCGTGCCGGCCCGCGCCAGCCGCTGCCCACCGACCACGACTGGCACCCGGTGGCGGTGTATGCGCCGGACGAGATCACCGAGGAAGAGTTCCAGGACTGGTACGCGCTGCAGCAGTCCACAGTGGAAGAGCTGCGGCTGAAGTACTGATGCTGGCGATGGGGCGTGGGACCACGCAGACGCGTAGCGTCGAGCTTGCTCGACGGCCCTTCCATCCGCCCTTTACCAGCTCTGCCGTATAGTCGCGCGCAGGCGCGGTGGTCCGCGTGAACCGGTGTGGCTGGCTTGTCTTCCTTCCTGCAATTGATCCGTAAACGGGGGCCCTGGCTGGCCCTGCTGCTGTGCAGCGTCTTCCTGTTGTCCGCGCCGGTACTGGCGCAGGATGAGGACCCCACGCCCAAGCAGCAGCTGGCGGACATCGATGCGAAGCTGAAGGACGTTGACCGTAAACGCGGCGATGCGGAGGCCATCGAAACACTGGCCATGCTGTCCGAGGATGCCTCGAAGGCGCGGCGTGATGCCGAGGCACTGGAAAAGGCGCTGCAGCCACAGAAGGACCGGCTCGACGAACAACTGGCGCAGCTGGGCACGCCTGCCGAAGGCGTTACCGAGCCGCCCGAACTGGCAGCGCAACGACGCACCCTCACCAAGCAGCGCGACAACCTGGCCGCCTCGGTCGCGCAGGCCAAGGCCAGCGCCGTCCGCGCGCAGCAGCTGGCGACCGACATCGACCAGCAGCGCACCGCACAGCGCACTGAAGAACTGGGCCAGAAGGTGGCCTCGCCGTTGTCGCCGGCATTGTGGAGCAAGGTCGCCGAGCGCTTGCCGATCGACATCGCGCGCGTCGCCCCGCTGGCCGAGCAGGGGCGCGCTGCGCTGGTGGCCGGCATCGCCACCCACGGGTGGGGCACCCTGCTGCTGGGCGTGGTGGTGGCACTGGTGATGATGTTCCCGCTGCGGCTGTGGCTCCGCGCGCTGGGGCGGCGCTTTGCCGCGTCCGAGCGTGCGCCCGATGGCCGCCTGCGCCGTTCCGGCCTGGCCATGTGGCTGCTGCTGGTGGGCACGCTGCTGCCCGGCTACGCGGTGGTGGTACTGATGGCGGCACTCAAGGCCATCGATGCGATCGCGCCGCGCCTGCAGGTGGTGGCCGACGGCCTGGAGAGCGCGACCTTCCGCGCGGCCTTCATCGCCGCACTCAGTGCCTGCCTGCTGGTGCCCAAGCGCCCATCGTGGCGCCTGTTGAACCTGGATGACACCGCCGCGCTGAAGCTGCGCAAGTACGCCTGGGGCGCGGCAGCCCTGGCCTGGCTGAGCACGGTGCTGGTGGCGATCGACCAGGCCACGCGCACCAGCGATGTGACCACAGTGGCGCTGGATGGCCTGATCGCGCTGACCTACCTCGGCCTGATCATGGCCATGTTGGTGACACTGGCCCGCCTGCACCGCCGGCAGACCGCCGAAGCCGAAGCCAAGCTGGAGGCACAGGCCGACGGGCAGGGCGCGAGCACGCCAGTGCGGCGCAGCAGCTGGCTGGTGCTGGCCCGGGTGGCCGGCAACATCGCGGTGGTGGCCGCCATCGTTGCAACGTTGCTGGGCTACCTGAACTTCGCCAAGTTCGTGAACCAGCAGCTGATCGGCGGCAGCATCGTGGTGCTGGCCGCGACCCTGCTGTTCAAGTTCGTGGATGACCTGAGCACCTGGATGCTCAACGCCGACAGCAAGGTCGGCCAGACCATCCTGCTCAGCGCCGGCCTGAGCGTCTCGCGGCTGGAGCAGGCCGGCGTGCTGCTGTCGGCGGCGCTGCGTACGGTGGTCGTGCTGCTGGCACTGCTGGCGCTGGTGGCGCCGTTCGGCAACATCGGTGCGGTGGTGGAGCGTTTCGCTTCGCTGCTCACCACCGGCATTCCGCTGGGCGGCACCACGTTGAAGCCGATGGGGATCGTGCTGGCGGTGCTGGTGCTGCTGGCCGGCCTGGCCGTCACTCAGCTGGTGCAGCGCTGGCTGACCGATACCTACCTGCCCAAGACCGAGCTGGATCTGGGCGCGCGCAATTCGGTGAGTACGGTGGCCCGGTATCTGGGCATCATCATCGCCGTGTTCTGGGCGCTTTCGGCGATGGGCCTGCCGCTGAGCAAGCTGGCGTTGCTGGTCAGCGCGCTGTCGGTGGGTATCGGCTTCGGCCTGCAGGTGATCACCCAGAACTTCGTGTCCGGCCTGATCCTGCTGGCCGAGCGTCCGGTGAAGATTGGTGACTGGGTGAAGCTGGGTGACCAGGAAGGCGACATCCGTCGCATCAGCCTGCGTTCGACCGAGATCCAGGTGAGCGACCGGTCGACACTGATCGTGCCTAATTCCGAGCTGGTCACCAAGACCGTGCGCAACATGACGATGGGCAACAACCAGGGGCGCATCCAGATCCAGTTCGCAGTGCCGCCCAGCACCGATGTCGGCAGCCTGCGCGATGCGCTGTTGCAGGCCTACGCCGCGCATACCAACGTGCTGAAGCAGCCGGAGCCGTCGGTCTACATCGACAGCATTGCCGGAGGGCAGATCACCATCAACAGCTTTGCCTATGTGGCCAGCCCGCGGCAGGTGTACGCCACCCGCAGCGATCTGTACTTCAGCCTGCTGCAGATTCTGGGCGAGCGGAACATTCCGCTGTCGACGCCGACCGACATCCACATCACCCGCGACCCGCAGGAATAAGGGGCTCTGCAGGGCTACGCCCTGCACGCGCGTAGTGCCGGCCGCTGGCCGGCAACATCGATCCGGGGTCAGATCCGTCTTCCGCAGGAAAATGGATCTGACCCTTTGCGCCGAGCGTATCCACGCATGCCGTGGATCTACCCGCGCGGTCGGCTGCGCGAGGGCACCAGTGCGAAGGTATCCACCGCCAGCTTCTCGGCATGGTTCAACCACGCGCGGATCTCCAGATCGTCCACTTCGTGGTCCAGCCCGAACGACACGTTGATCTTGCCGTCCGCATCAGGCTGCACCCACTGCTGGGCCAGCACCACCTTGCGCTGCGAGGACACCGCTTCGATCCAGAAGCCGCGATCCGGGCGCGTGCTCGCCACCAGCTGCAGCATGTACTGGCCGGCACGGGTGCGACGGCCCTTCTGGGTGATCATGTGTGCCTGGCGCACGCTCGGACGGGGGCCCTGGAACGCATCCAGCGGCGCATCCACGGCGATGCCGCCGCGCAGGTCGTTGTCGCGGTACAGCTTGATGCCGTTATCGCGGTTGACCAGCAGTGCACACCAGTCGCCGTCGGCCGAGCCATCCTCGAACGCGGTACAGCGATCGACATAGGCCAGCGTGTTGTCCGGGTCCGCATCATCGAACTGGCGTGAGGTGTTCTCCAGGTACACCGACTTCAGGCCCCAGTTCTTGTCGTACTCCAGCAGCACCGGCGGCTGCACCTGCTGCAGGCCGACCAGCACCTGGTCGTCGCCGTTGATCTTCAGTTCGCGGGTGGGCTCGCCCAGCCACAGCGAGCGGGCGAAGGCGAGGTACTGCGGGTAATCGCGGCCGCCCTCGCGGCGGGTGGCCACGCTGGCGCTGGGCGCGCGCTGCGGGTCGATCAGCGAGCGGCCAAAGCCCATCGTCTTCAGGTTCGGGTCCAGCAGGCTGAGCAGGGTGGCGCCCGAATCCAGCGTGGTGCCGGCGTCGCTGGCCAGCTGGCGCGGGGCAATGCCATCGCCCAGGAACAGCAGCAGGTTCTCGCGCTTCTGCTGGGTCAGGATGTGGCTCAGATCGTTGGGCATGGCCAGATGATCGGAGGCGATCACGATCAGCGTGTCCTTGCCGTACGGGCTGGCCTGGATGCGCTGCACCAGCTGCGAGATCAGCCGATCGCTGCACTTCAGCGCGTTGAGCATGTTGATGTTGCCGTACGGCCCCTGGTAACGCTGGCCCTTGCAGGCCACCGGCAGATGCCCGGCCGGGTGGTGCGTATCCATGGTCAGCGTGGTCAGCATGAACGGCGCTCCCTCGCGCGAGAGCTGCTCAAAGTGCTGGTAGGCCGTATCCAGCAGCACGTCGTCGTGCACGCCCCACGGCGAGTAGTGCATCCGGCCGATCTTCTTCTGCTGCTTGAACCAGTCCAGATCGTGTACTTCGTCGAAACCGTGGCTGGCCAGGAACCGGCCCTTGCCGGCGAAACGGCCGTTGGCACCGCCCAGGTAGTGGTTGGTGTAGCCCTGCTGCTTCAGGTAGTCGCCCAGGCACACCGCCTTGGGCAGGAAGCTGCCCATGCGGTCCATGCTGTTCTCATCGCCCTGCGAGGTGGTCAGCGGCACGCCGCACATCGACGACACCAGCCCGGCGATGGTCCAGCCGCTGCCTTCGGCTGAGGCCAGACCGCGAACGTCCAGCGATCTGGCGGCCAGCCGGTTGAGGTTGGGCATCAGGCCGGGAAACACCGCCTCGTCCAGATAGGTGCGCTCCAGGCTTTCACCGTAGATCCAGACGATGTTGCGCGGGCGCTGCAGCGGCTGCGTCGGTACCTGGTATTCAGGGGCGATGCGGGCGAAATCGACCGGGCGCAGCTGCTGGTAAAGACGCTGGCCGTCGCGGGCCAACGGGCTGATCGTGACCGTGGCCAGCCACACCGCCGCGAAACCGGCAAACCATGCACCGCCCGGGCCGGGCCGGCGCCAGCGCTTCACCCGCGTGGCAAACAGCGGCAGCAGCGAGACCAGCGCCAGCACGATGAAACCGGCGATATAGCCCTTGAAGTCGGAGACGCCGGCGCCCTCCATGTCCGCGCCGAGGTGGTACAGGGTGGCGGCGTTGAGCCCATCACCCGAGAGCTTGTCGATCAGCCACCACGCGCTGAGCATGAGCAGCAGCAGCGAGAATGCAGCGGCCTTCCACCACACCCACTTTGCGGACGCGAGGAACAACCAGCACAGCAGCAACAACGACAGCAGCAGTATCCAGAGCATAGGCAGCTTCGGCAGTGACGGGGTGGTGGCGATGGACGTCGTACCGACGCGTGTCCATCCGACCGGCGCTGCCGCAAGCACATACACATGACAGGCCGATGACCCGATAGTGCATGCACGAACCTGACTGAAATGTTTGTTGAAATGACGCGCGCGAAATCGCGCTCAGAAGGTAAAACGAGCGTGAAAGGCTTCGTTGGATTGCATTAAAAACCGCATGAATACGGCGGTTTGTTCGACGTCAGCGATGGCCCCGTTCTTCGCGTGCACGCGCGCGGCGATCGAACAGCAAGGCGCTGGTCACGATGCCCAGCCCCAGCACCACGCCGATCAACAACAGCACCAGCGCGATCAGTGGATAGCCGAACAGATGCCATCCGGTGTCGATCTTCATCATCATCGCAGCGGCCATGATCAAGGCAGCACTGATGATGCCGGCGGCCACGCGGTTGGCGATCTTCTGCAGATTCTCCATCAACCGCGATTCTTCCAGCCCGGTCACTTTCATCTGCAGACGGTTCTCGGCCAGCAACGCCATGATGTCCGACAGCTTGCGCGGCCCGTCGCGCAGCAGCTGCTGCAGTTCCATCGCCTCGCTGGCGATGTTGGCCGCCGACAGCGATTTCTTCAGGCGTGCGCGCATCACGTGCTGCAGCTGGCGCTCGACGATGCGGCGTGTGTCCAACTCCGGCGCCAGCAGCCGGCACACCGTTTCCAGGTTGAGCAGGGCCTTGCCCAGCAGGCTCAGTTCCGGTGGCGTGCGCAGCCCACAGGCGGTGGCGATGCGCACCATGTCCAGCACCACGCGGCCTTCGGAAAAGCTGCCGCTGGCCGCGTAGCGTGCGATCAGCTGGCCGGTTTCGCGCAGGTAGCGCTCTTCGTCGAACGCTTCCAGTCGCGTACTGATGCTGATCAGGTCATCGGCCACTTCCTCGCCACGGCCATCAACGGCGGCGAACAGGATCTTCAGCAGGCGTTCGCGCAGGCGCGGCGGCATGTGCGCGACCATGCCCAGGTCGAAGATCGCCAGGCGCCCGTCGGGCATCACCCGCAGGTTGCCTGGATGTGGATCGGCGTGGATTTCGCCGTGCACGAAGATCTGGTCCAGGTAGCCGCGGATCAGCGCGGCCGCCAGCGGGTCCATCGATTGTTCGGTGCGGCGCACGCCGGGAATCGCATCCACGCGCACGCCGGTGGCCAGCTCCATGGTCAGCACGCGCTGGCTGCTGTAGTCCCAGATCGGCTGCGGCACCCACAGCCGGCGGAAGGGCTTGAGGTGGCGGCCGAAGCGCGACAGGTTCTCGGCCTCGGCTTGGTAGTCCAGCTCCTGCATCAGCGTCTTGGCGAACTCGTTGAGCCAGTCGCGCAGCCGAACGCGGCGGCCGACCTGGGTCAGATGGTCGGCCGCCAGCGCAAAGCTGCGCAGCGCTTCAAGGTCAGAACGTACCTGTGCGGCGACCTCGGGCTTCTGCACCTTCACCGCGACCTGGCGGCCATCGTGCAGCACCGCGCGATGCACCTGGGCCAGCGATGCGCACCCCAGTGGCTCGGGATCGAACGCGGCGAACAGCTTGTTCACCGGCGCCCCCAGCTCCTGCTCGACGATGGCGTGGATGCGCTCGACCGGTACCTCGGCCACCTTTTCCTGCATGCGCTCCAGCGCGGTGGCGAACTCCACTGGCACCATATCCGGGCGCGTGGAGAGCATCTGGCCCAGTTTGACGAAGGTCGGCCCCAGCGCTTCCAGGTCGCTGACGAACTGCTCCGGGTTGCCATCGGCCGGCACGTCGGCATGGTTGCTGGCCGCGTCCAGGTTCATGCCCGAGAACACGCCCGAATGCCGGTAGCGCATCAACAGGCGCAGGATCTGGCTGCGCCGGTTCATGCCTTTGACCAGTGGAGGATTGCCAGCGGCGGTGGGCGGGTTGCTCAAGCGGAACTCCCATGCGGCGAAGACGGGGTAGTGCCGGCCACTGGCCGACAATGTGCGGGTCCTGCAGTGTCGCCGGGGCAGGGTAGGCACGCGGTGAACTCGCCGGCTTCCGCAGCGGCCCCGGTATCGGTCAGAATCCGCACATTCCCTCTCTTGGACGCCCCATGGCCGGTGCCAGCCTGTTTGCCCTGCTCGACGATATCGCTTCCCTGCTCGACGATGTCTCGGTGCTGACCAAGGTCGCTGCCAAGAAGACTGCGGGCGTGCTCGGCGACGACCTGGCGCTGAACGCGCAGCAGGTGACCGGCGTCAACGCCAATCGCGAGCTGCCGGTGGTATGGGCGGTGGCCAAGGGCTCGCTGGTGAACAAGGTGATCCTGGTACCGGCGGCGCTGGCGATCAGCGCGCTGGAGGCGTGGCTGCATGGCCGCGGCTGGAACGTGCCGCTGATCGTGCCGCTGATGATGATCGGCGGCGCGTTCCTGTGCTTCGAGGGCGTGGAGAAGCTGGCGCACCGCTTCCTGCATTCCTCCGACCACGATGCCCAGCGCCAGGCCGAGCGCCGCAAGGCGTTGGCGGATGCCGAGGTGGACATGGTGGCGTGGGAGAAGGACAAGGTGAAGGGCGCGATCCGCACCGACTTCATTCTTTCGGCCGAGATCATCGTGCTCACCCTGGGCGTGGTCGCCACTGCGCCGTTCACCAATCAAGTGGTCACGCTGGCGGTGGTCGCGCTGGCGATGACGGTGTTCGTGTATGGGCTGGTGGCGGGCATCGTCAAGCTCGACGACGTCGGCCTTTACCTGTCGCGCAAGGGCGGTGCCATCGCCGCGTTCGGTCGTGGCCTGGTTGCCTCGGCGCCGTGGTTGATGAAGTTCCTGTCGGTGGCCGGCACCATCGCCATGTTCCTGGTCGGCGGCGGCATCCTGGTGCACAACGTGCCGGCGCTGCACCACGCGGTGCAGGCGATGGGCGGCGAAGGGTCGTGGGGTTGGCTGATCAGTGCCGCGGCCAACATGGTGGTGGGCATCGTCGCCGGTGCTATCGTGCTGGCGGCGGTGACCGGGTTCCAGAAGCTGCGCGGGAAGTAACCTGTAGAGCCGAGCCCACGCTCGGCTGTTCTACGGCGCTCCGCGCCGCCGCTAGCGGTGGTTTCGTCGAGCTTGCTCGGCGGCTGTTTGCGGGGAAGAAAAGCAGTCGAGCAAGCTCGACTCTACGCAAGGGTCATTCAACCCGCCTGCACCCGGTTCTTGCCCTGGCGCTTGGCCGCATACAGCGCATCATCGGCACGCCGCAGCAGCGCGTCGGCATCGTCGCCGGGCTGCCATTGCGCCAGGCCGGCACTGAAGTGCACCGGCACGCGCCGATCCTGTACGGTCAGCACGCGGTGCGCCAGCGAGCGCTGCAGGCGCTGTACGGTGGCCATGCTGTCGGCCCCCTGGGTTTCCGGCAGCACCAGCACGAACTCGTCGCCACCCAGCCGCGCGATGCCATCGGTGGCGCGCAGCAGCAGCTTGCAGACGCTCACCAGGTGCTGCAGCAGCGCATCGCCGCCGGCATGCCCGTGCGCGTCGTTGGTATGGTGGAAATCATCCAGGTCGATCACCGCCACGCCCAGTGGTGAGTTGTTGCGCGCGGCGCGAGCCAGCTCGCGCTGCAGCAGTTCGTCCAGGCCGCGGCGGTTCAGTGCCTGGGTCAACGGATCGATGCGCGCCAGATCACCGGCCGCGCGCAGTTCCTTTTCCAGTTCGACAATGCGCTGTTCGGCACGCTCCACCTCCTGCCGTGCGTTGGCCAGATGATCGCGGGCCTGCGCCGCCTGCTGCTGCACCTTGCCGGTATCGCGCATCACCTCCTGCAGCAGCTGGTTGAGATCGGCGATGCTGCGTGCCTCGCGCAGCTGCAGCGCATAGCTGCCGATGCGGTCGTGATACTCGCCGGTGCTGGTGGCCATGCCATCCATGCGCTCGATGAACTCGCCCATCAAGCCGCGCATCGCCGCCTTCGAATCGTCGATGCCCTGGCGCAGCAGGCCCTGCTTGTAGATCACTTCGCGCAGCTCGGCGCGGGTGCGTTCGACCGCTTCGGCTTCCAGCGGACCATCCAGCAACTGGCGTACCGCCGCGATCTGGCCCTGCAGCCAGCTGCGGTCATCCAGCAGCTCGCTGACGTTCTCCAGCAGCAACGCGAACAGCTCCAGCAGCAGCGCCTGCTGCTCCTGCCAGCTCTCGGCGCGCACACCCACCTGGTGGCCGAGCTCGCGTACGCCCTGTTCGATCGGTTCCAGCGCCGTGCCCGGCTGCCACTGGCGCAGGCGCAGGGCCAGGGCCTGCGCCTGTTCGCGCAGGTCCGGGTCGTGCTGCAGCAGGGCCACCACCGCACCGCCCAGCAGCAGCCGCAGCTGCTCGGACAGGCGCAGGCTTTCCGGTTGGCCGTCCGGCGAATGCTGCTCGATGGTGCGGATGTACTTGTCGATGAGCTGCCGCATGGCCCGCCCATAGCGCGGCCAATCGGCGCTGGCCTGTGCCGATTGCAGGCGGTCACCCATGTCACCCAGTTCGCCGGGCAGGGTGGCCATGCCATTGGCGAACGCGGCCAGCAGCGGCTCCGGCGCATCGGCGCCGGCGAACAGCTGCTGCAGGGCCACGCCACCGCCGCCCTGCAGTACCACGCGGTCACCCCGCCCATCGTCGGCCACCGCGCGCACGCGTGCCGGCGGCCCAAGGGCGGTACCGGGTGCGGGGCGGGGGTCGGGCTGGTCCGTCATGGAGCGAATCCTGGGGTTGGCAGGGGCAGGTTCCAGCATATCGGCGCGGCCGCCGATCGCTTGAACGTCTAGGATGGGCGACAGGATGCCGCAGTGGAGGTGGTGATGCGCGTGATGTTGCTGGGGGCGACCGGCCTGGTCGGTGGGCTGACCCTTCCCAGGCTGCTGGACGACCCGCGCTGCAGCGCCGTGGTGGCGCCCACCCGCCGCCCGTTGGGCGTAACCCACGGGAAGCTGGAGAACCCGGTGCTGGCCTTCGACGCGTTGCCCACCTCGCCCGAATGGGCGCGCGTAGACGCGGTCATCTGCGCGCTGGGCAGCACCATTGCCCAGGCCGGCAGCCGCGAGGCTTTCCACCGAATCGACCATGATTACCCGCTGGCGTTCGCACGGCTCGCACAGGCACAGGGGGCCAGTACCTATGTGCTGAATTCCGCGGCCGGCGCCAACCCGCAGTCGTCGATCTTCTACAGCCGGGTGAAGGGTGAGCTGGAGCGCGATCTGGCCACGCTGGGCTTTGATTCCCTGACCCTGGTTCGCCCGGGGCTGATCGGCGGCGAGCGCAGTGAGGTACGCCGTGGCGAGCGCCTCGCGTTGAAGGTGCTGGGCGTGCTGGGGCCGGTGCTGCCGCGTGCGTGGCGGATCAATCCGGCCACTGAAATCGCCAAGGCACTGATCGAGGCCGCGCTGGCACCGCAACCGGGTCAGCATGTGGTGGCATCGAGCGCGCTGGTCGGCTGATGTCGCGCGCGTTGCGCCTGGCCCAGCTTCAACAGCTGTTGCGCCGCCATCGGCGGCCGGTGGCGGGGCAGGTGCTGGCTGATGCGCTGGGCATCAGCCTGCGCACGTTGTACCGCGATATCGAAACCCTACGCGCGCAGGGCGCCGACCTGCGCGGTGAGGCCGGCATCGGTTACCAGCTGGCGCCGAGCGACACCCTGCCGCCGATGACCCTGCCCCCGGCCGAGATCGACGCGCTGGTGCTGGGCCTGCGCTGGGTCGCGGCCCGTACCGAGCCGGCGTTGGCCGAAGCCGCACGCGATGCGCTGGCGCGTATCGCGCATGTGCTGCCTGCGGCGCGCCGCGAAGCGCTGCGTGACAGTGGTCTGCGCGTGGGGCCTTCACGCGTCGCGGCCAAGGTGCCGGCAACGCGACTGCAGGCGGTGCGCGAAGCGGTAAGTGCACAGCAACGGCTGCAGTTCGGCTACCAGGACGCGCAGGGCCAGCGCACCGAGCGCATCGTCTGGCCGTTCGCGCTGGCCTATTTCGATGAAGTGCCGATGCTGGCCGCGTGGTGCGAGGGTCGCGAGGATTTTCGCCACTTCAGACTGGACCGCATCCGCCAGGTGCGCGTGCTGGAGGATCGTTACCTTGTGCCGCGCGCTGCCTTGCTGCGGCGCTGGCAGAAGGCGCAGGGCATCGCCCCGGACTGGCTGGACCGGTCGTAGCGTCGAGCAAGCTCGACGCTACTGACAGAAACTGTCAGCAGGGCCGTTCCATCATGAACGCTCCCAACCACGGAGCCTTCCCATGTTCACGCCCAGCACCCTGCTGCAATACGTGCGCGACGTTGCCGCCAGCGCCACCTTCTACAGAGGCATCCTCGGCACGCCACCGGTCGAGCAGTCGCCGGGCTTTGCCCTGTTCCTGCTTGGCGATGGCGCTGCCTTGGGCCTGTGGCAGCGTGACGACGTGCAACCGTCGGTGTCCGCACAGGCCGGCGCCGCCGAACTGGCGATGGTGGTGGCCAACCCTGATGCCGTGCAGCAGATGCACGACGCGTGGCGCGCCCTCGGTGTGCAGATCCTGCAGGCGCCGGTGACGCTGGAGTTTGGCCACACCTTCGTCGGTGCCGACCCGGATGGCCATCGCCTGCGTGTCTACAGCCGTGCCGAGGGAATGGTCGCCCGCGATTGATCGCATGCGTTCTGTAGAGCAGAGCCGATGCTCGGCTTGCGTTTCAGTAGATTCACGCCATGCGTGGATGGAGGTAAAAGGCAGCCGGGCACGGCTCGGCTCTACAGTAGAGCGCGCACAAAAAAACGCCGGGCATTGCCCGGCGTTTCCTGTGTTTCAGAGGGGGGGGCGATCAGCTGGCCAGCGCCAGGTCGTCCATCATCGCGCGCAGGAAGCGTGCGGCCTCGCCGCCCGTCGCCGCGCGGTGGTCGAAGGTGACCGACAGCGGGATCACCTTGTGCGCTTCCACGCCGCCCATCACCGGGGTCATCTGGTGGCGGGCACGGCCGGCACCGACGATGGCCACGCACGGCGGCACCACGACCGGGGTCGCGTAGCGGCCGGCGAACATGCCGAAGTTGGACAGCGAGATGGTGTAGCCGCTCAGTTCCGAGGCAGCGATCGAACGCGATTCGACCTGCTCGCGCAGGCGGTTCACGCCCTCGCGGATGCCACGCGCATCGAGCATGTCGGCATTGCGCAGCGCGGGCACGAACAGGCCATCGTCGGTGTCCACGGCGATGCCGATGTCCACCTGGGCGTGCAGGGTGCGGGTCAGCGCTTCACCGTCGAACCAGGCGTTCATCGCCGGCACCTTCTGCGCGGCCACCACGATCGAACGCACCAGGCGTGCGGTGACGTCGTTGCCCGGCAGCCAGGCATGGATGTCGGCGTCGTCGTTCAGCGTGGTCGGCACGACCTTGCTGTGCGCATCGGCCATGACGCGGGCCATATTGCGGCGCACGCCCTTCAGCGGCTCCGGCTGGCCCTTGGCGACCACGCCCGGCGGCTGGGTGCGCATCGGCTTGCCGGCGGCAGACAGCGGGGTGCGGGCTTCGCTCTGCACCGGGGCAGACACCTGCGCCGGGGCCGGGGCGGCATACGCGGCGGCAGCGACCGGCGCCGGCGCAGCGCCGAGCTTGGCGGTGCCGTTGGCGGCGGCCTGCTTGACGTCGGCCATGGTCACCGCGCCATCGGTGCCGGTGGCAGGCACGCGGCTCAGGTCCACGCCCAGCTTGCGCGCCATCGCACGCACGGCCGGCACGGCCTTGACGCCGCCGACGGCCAGCGCCTGCTCGGCGTGCACGGCGTTGGAGCTCTGCATCGCGCCAACCACGGTGCCGGCGTCATCACGCTCGGCGGCAACCGGCTTGGCTTCTGCGGCAGCCACCGGGGCGGCAGCGGTCGGCAGCGGCGGCGGAGTCGGTGCGGTGGCCGGCGCGGCATGGCCGTGGCTGTGGCCGGTGTCCTGGCCATCAGCGCGCTGCGGCAGGTTCGGGTCCAGTTCGAAGCTGGCCAGCACCGAGCCGGTCGGGATGATGTCGCCGGCGCCGCCGGACAGCTTCAGCACCTTGCCGGAGAACGGCGAGGGCACTTCGACGACGGCCTTGGCGGTCTCCATCGAGACCAGCGGCTCGTCCAGCTTGATCACATCGCCTTCCTTGACGAACCACTCGACGATGGTCGCGTCCGGCAGGCCTTCGCCCAGGTCGGGCAGGTTGAAGTTCTTGGTCTGGCTCATTTGCAGTTCTCTTCCAGCAGTTCCAGTTCGCGGGCCGGCAGCCAGCCCGTCGCGCCATTGGCGCGCTCGGACCACCACCACCCACCGTGTTCGTGATGAAGCTTCACCATCTCGCCACTTTCCACATCCAGCTCGCGGGCGTCGTAGTCGCACAGGGCTTCGGCGCGACCCTCGTCCAGCAGCTGCAGCCAAGCGATGGGCGCCCATCCAGCGCGCCCATCGTTGGTGCGTACCCAGGCAAACGCCGGCCATTCCTCGTCACGTACACCGACTTCGACGATCTGGCCGGCGCGGAACCGGAGCGGGTTGGGATACTGGCTGCGGTAAGCCCCCAGAAGGCGGGCCCGCATGTCAGCCGGCCGCCACCGCGCGCTTGGCCGCCGCCACGATCCGCTCAACGCTCGGCAGGTACTTCATTTCCAGGCGGAACAGCGGAATGTGGGTGTCGTAGCCAGTGACGCGCTCGACCGGGGCCAGCAGGTCGTAGATCGATTCCTCAGCCAGGCGCGCGGCGATCTCGGCGCCGAAGCCCGCGGTCTTCGGCGCCTCCTGCACGATCACGCAGCGGCCGGTCTTGGCCACCGATTCGGCGATGGTGGCGAAGTCCAGCGGACGCAGCGTGGCCACGTCGATGACTTCGGCACTGATGCCTTCGCCGGCCAGCTTGTCGGCCGCTTCCAGTGCTTCCTTCACCTGCGCGCCCCAGGTCACCAGGGTCACGTCGGTGCCGTCGCGCAGCACGAAGCAGACGTCCAGCGGCAACGCTTCGCCGTCGTTGACGACCACTTCCTTGTACTGGCGATAGATGCGCTTGGGCTCCATGTAGATCACCGGATCCGGTTCGCGGATCGCGGCCAGCAGCAGGCCATAGGCACGCTGCGGCGAGGACGGCAGCACCACGCGCAGGCCCGGCACGTTGGTGAAGATCGCCTCGTTGGCTTCGCTGTGGTGTTCCGGCGCGCGGATGCCGCCGCCCCACGGCACGCGCAGCACCATCGGGCAGTGCAGGCGGCCACGGGTGCGGTAACGCAGGCGTGCGGCGTGGCAGACGATATGGTCGACCATCGGATACATGAAACCGTCGAACTGGGCCTCGGCCACCGGCTTCATGCCCTGCGCGGCAAGACCAATGGTCAGGCCGGCGATGGTGGTTTCATCCAGCGGGGTGTCGAGGATGCGCTCAGCGCCGAAGCGCTGCTGCAGGCCGGCGGTGGCGCGGAACACGCCGCCGTTGACGCCCACGTCCTCGCCCAGCACCAGCACCGACGGATCATGCTCCAGCTCCCAGGCCAAGGCCTGGGTGATGGCTTCGATGAGGGTGATCGGCGTGGTGGTCATGCTTTCTTCTCCGCGCGCGATGGCTGCGCTGTCGGCGGCGTTGGTGTGCGCGCCGGGCGCGCCGTTCTTGATCTCATCCATGGCGCTTCTCCAGGGCGATCGCCTGGGCACGCTGGGCCAGCAGGTCCGGCGGCGGATCGGCATACAGGAAATCGAACATCGCCTCGACCGGCTGCACCGGCGTGTTGAGGTACAGGTTCACTTCCTCGTCCACGCGCGTGCCGCACTCGGCAACCCAGGCGGATTCTTCTTCTTCGCTCCACACACCGGCGTTGATCAGGTACTTGCGCAGGCGCAGCATCGGTTCGCGCTGCCAGGCATCCTTCACCTCGGCATCGTCACGGTAGCGGCGCGCGTCATCGGCGGTGGTGTGGTCGGACAGGCGGTAGGTCATCAGTTCCAGCACGGTGCCACCGTCGCCAGCCAGCGCACGTTCGCGCGCCTGTTCCATCGCCGCCAGCACCGCAATCAGATCGTTGCCATCCACCTGCAGGCAGTGCAGGCCGCCGGCCAGGCCCTTCTGCGCCAGCGTCTCGGCACCGGTCTGGGCCGAACGCGGAACCGAGATGGCCCAGCCGTTGTTGACGATGCACAGGATCAGCGGCAGCTTGTAGGCGCCAGCCGAGTTCAGCGCTGCGTAGAAGTCGGTCTTGGAGCTGCCACCGTCACCGCACACCGCCACGGCGATCTGCGCTTCCTTGTTGAGCTTGAACTTCAGCGCGGCACCTGCGGCGTGCAGGCACTGGGTGGAGATCGGCACGCAGAACGGGAAGTCCTTGGCCGCGTTGCCACCGTAGTCGTTGCCGCGCTCGTCGCCGCCCCAGTACATCAGCACGTCGTGCGGGCGCACGCCACGCATGAACATCGCGCCGTACTCGCGGTACGAAGGGGCGAACACGTCGTCCTTCTGCATCGCAGCGCCGATGCCCACGTGCGCCGCTTCGTGGCCCAGGCAGGCGGCATAGGTGCCGAGCTTGCCGGTGCGCTGCAGCGCGATGGACTTGCTGTCGAACGTGCGTACGAACAGCATCTGCTTGAACAGCGGTACCAGGACCTTGGGGTCGCGCAGCGACGCGGGCAGGTCATCGCGGACGAGCTTGCCGTCCGCGTCCAGGTACTGCAGGTATTCGATCTTGAATTCAGCGGCAACCGTCATTGCGTACTGCACCTTCGACAGAGAAGTTACAAATGATATGAATCGCCATGTTAAGGAACGCGTACGGAATAGCCTTCCTGCGCCGCAACACGGCGATTCCCCGTTTTACCCCTGCCGGCGGGTGGGGGGCCAATAACAACAACGTATTCAGTCGTTGCTGCAAAGCATCAGAATACGCCTCTGGCTGACCGCCAGCGCAACGCCCTGATCGGTTCCACGCGCAGCCCCGGCATCGGCCGATGCTCCACGGCCAACCGCACGCCCCGGTATGGACCCGGCGGCTGCCAGCGCGGCGGCAACGCGCTACCCTTGCCGCCCCTGATCTGGTCCCACCCATGTCCGTCGACAACAACCAACGCGACCTCGAAGCCGGCATCCACACCGATCTGCACGGGCGCCTGACCTACGGCGGCTACCTGCGGCTGGACCAGCTGCTGAGCGCGCAGCAGCCGCTGTCCAACCCGCCGCACCACGACGAGATGCTGTTCATCATCCAGCACCAGACCTCGGAGCTGTGGCTGAAGCTGCTGGGTCACGAGCTGCGTGCGGCGATCGGCTTCCTGCAGCGCGATGAAGTCTGGCAGTGCCGCAAGGTGCTGGCGCGCAGCAAGCAGGTGCTGCGCCAGCTGACCGAGCAGTGGTCTGTGCTGGAAACGCTGACCCCCTCCGAATACATGGGTTTCCGCGACGTGCTGGGCCCATCCTCGGGTTTCCAGTCGCTGCAGTACCGCTACATCGAGTTCCTGCTGGGCAACAAGAACGCGCAGATGCTGCAGGTGTTCGAGCACGACCCGGCCGGGCAGGCGCAGCTGCGCACCGTGCTGGAGGCGCCGAGCCTGTACGAGGAATTCCTCAAGTACCTGGCCCGCTTCGGCCATGCCGTGCCGGTGGTGTACGAAACCCACGACTGGACCCAGCCGCATGTGGCCGACGACGCCCTGCAGCCGGTGTTCGAGCGCATCTACCAGGACACCGACCGCTACTGGCGCGAATACTCGCTGTGCGAAGACCTGGTGGACCTGGAGACCGCCTTCCAGCTCTGGCGCTTCCGCCACATGCGTACGGTGATGCGGGTGATCGGCTTCAAGCGCGGCACGGGCGGCTCGTCCGGGGTGGGCTTCCTGCGCCAGGCGCTGGAGCTGACCTTCTTCCCCGAGCTGTTCCAGGTGCGCACCACCCTGCAGGCCGCGCCCCCGGCAGAACGGGGCTGACCCGTATTCAGCTTGGACCCCGGCAGGTGGCTGGATCGTTTCAGATGCAAGTTCAGCGAGCAGGTGGGCACCTGCCTCAAACGGCGTGTATTTGACGTGAACGCCACAAGTCGGTGATCCTCGCGCGTTGCTTCAACTGCACATCGGACGTGCTCGTCATCCACCGAACCAGGAAACCCGCATGAGCGTAAACGCCACTGCGAACACCCCGGAGCCGGCGCTGCCGGACTTCAAGACCACGCTGGGCCACCCGCGCCCGTTGTGGATGCTGTTCATGACCGAGTTCTGGGAGCGCTTTGCGTTCTACGGCATCCGCTGGGCCTTGGTGCTGTACATCGTCTCCCAGTTCTACAGCGGCAACGCCGCCGGTGAGGGCGACGCCAGCCGCATCTACGGCGCCTATCTGGCGCTGGTGTACGCCGCGGCCATCTTCGGTGGCTACGTCGCCGACCGGGTGCTGGGGTACCAGCGTTCGATCCTGACCGGCGCGATCATCATGGCCGCTGGCCTGTTCATGATCTCGCTGCCGCAGGAGCACATCTTCAAGCTCGGCCTGGCCACGATCATCGTCGGCAACGGCCTGTTCAAGCCCAACATCTCGACCATGGTCGGCAAGCTGTACGGGCTGAAGGATGAGCGCCGCGATTCGGGCTTCACCATCTTCTACATGGGCATCAACATCGGCGCGATGATCGCCCCGGTGCTGACCGAGTACCTGGCCCGCAAGGTGTTCGGTACCTCGGAAATGCCGTCGTACAAGGTGGTGTTCATCGCCTCGGGCGTGGGCATGCTGATCTCGCTGGTGTGGTTCTACATCGGTCGTGCCGGCCTGAAGGGCATCGGCGCACCGCCGGCCGGCGCCGAAGGTTTCGGCCGCATCATCATGGTGCTGGTCGGTGCCGTGATCGCCATTCCGGTGGCCTACTTCCTGCTGGCCACCGGCGCTACCGCGCTGGCCTGGATCCTGGGTGCGATGTTCACCGCGCTGGCCATCCTGCTGCTGGTGGAGGGCATCCGCGAGGGCAAGGTGCAGCGCGACCGCGTGATCGCCATGCTGATCATCTTCGCCTTCAACGTGATGTTCTGGATGTTCTTCGAACAGGCCGGCAGCTCGTTCACCTTCCTGGCCGAGAACATCGTCAACCGCCAGATGGGTGACTGGACCTTCCCGACCGCGTGGTTCCAGTCGGTCAATTCGGTGGCGATCATCACCCTGGCGCCGGTCATCGCCTGGATCTGGGTGGCCCTGGGCCGCGCCAATCCGTCCATCCCGCGCAAGTTCGGCCTGGGCCTGCTGTTCAATGGCGCCGCCTTCGCCCTGCTGATGTACGCCCTGTCGCAGATGGTCGTGGACGGCAAGATTCCGTTCTGGACCCTGTTCATGGTCTACGTCATCCAGTCGGTGGGCGAGCTGTGCCTGTCGCCGATCGGCCTGTCGATGGTGACCAAGCTGGCCCCGGTGCGCCTGGTCGGCTTCGGCATGGGCGGCTGGTTCCTGTCCACCGGCATCGGCAACAACCTGTCGGGCATCTTCGCCGGCGTGGTCAGTGGTGAAGGCGGCATGACGGTCGAGTCGGCCCTGAAGGGGTATACCTTCGGGTTCTGGGCCCTGATCGGCTCCGGCGTGGTGCTGTTCCTGATCGCCCCGCTGATCAACAAGCTGATGCACGGCGTCAAATGATGATGAGAGGGTAGAAGGCATGCGCATGAAGCTCGGTGGTGCAATGGTGGTGGTCTGTGCGGCGCTGATCGGCGCCTGTTCCCAACCGCAACCGCCTGCCGCCGCCGAGCCCACGCAGCCTCTGGATACCCGACCCACCGAGCCACCGGTCGCTGACCCCAGCGAACCGGTGGCCTCGGGCAACACCCCGGTGGCGGCGGACATCGCCGCCATCGCCGGGCTCGGCGCGCAGTTCGACCCGGCCCGCAACCCCGCCGACGACCTGGCCACCGCCAAGGTGGAAGCCCAGCGCGGCAAGAAGCGCATCCTGCTGGAGGTCGGCAACGCCGCCTGCGACCGTTGCCACGCGCTGGATGAGATCGTGGAAGGCAACGGCGACCTGCGCCGCTTCCGCGATGCCCACTACGTGTGGGTGAAGGTCAATGTCAGTGACGAACAACCCAACACCGCCTTCTTCGCCCAGTTCCCGGTGATGGAGCGCGACTATCCGCACCTGCTGGTGCTGGATGCCGACGGCGGCCTGCTGGTCTCGCAGGCCACCGCTGAGTTGCGCCGGGGCGAAGCGTTCCAGCCCGCGCGGGTGAGTGCCTTCCTCAAGCAATGGGCACCTGACCGGTAGTGCCGGCCGCTGGCCGGCATGCTCTGGTGGGTGCCGACCGTTGGTCGGCATTGAGGCACATCCACGCCTCGCGTGCCTCTACTGCGCGCGCCGTCACACTCCCTGAATCGGCATCTCAACTTCGCGACGCGCTCGCCGTTACCGGCAAGGACCTCAGTCGACATCCCGTCGATGCCCCCTACCGGAACGCCCATGCACAGCGACCACGCCGAACGATTGCCCGAACCCGCCAGTGAGCTGGCCGAGGCCGGAGCAGGCGAGGGCGTGACCCTGCCGCCGCAGGAAGCGCTGCTGGATGACGCCGGCACTGGCGAAGGCACCGTTGAACTGGCGCCGCCACGCCACCGCCTGCCGCAGATCGCGCTGCCCGACAACGCAGTGCTGAAGGGCGCGGTGCAGAAACTGGTGGAGCAGAAATCGCGACTGGACGCATTGGCCGCCGAGGGTCAGCTGGCCGGCCTGCTGCCGCCGGAATGGCAGGGCCACGGCGTGCGTGCGATCGAACTGTCCACCTTCATCCAGGGCGTGCTGCCCTTCCTGCAGCCGGGCGAGCGCGGCGAGACCGCTCCGGCGCGCCTGCCGGTGCGTCATGTGCTGGGCGACGACAGCCGCTGGGGCCTGGCCGATGTGTCCGAACCGAAATCGCTGGCGTGGTACCTGGCCAGCGACGAGCGCGCCACCGCCGGCAGCAAGGACGTGGCAGAAGCCTACCTGGTCGGTGCGCTGGGCCTGGCGTGGATGCAGGAAGGGCGCAGCCGGCCGGGCTTCCTGCGCGCGATGGGGCAGGACAGCCTGGCCGCGCGGGTGACCATGCTGGGGTATCCGCCGGCCAGCGAACTGGCGCTGTACAGCGTCACTGCGCTCGGCCAGCGGCAGATCTGGTGCGTGCATGGCCGCCGCCGCATGCGGCCGCTGGTGGCACCGTGGCTGAGCGTACCGCTGCTGACTGCCTATGGCGTGCCGGCGCCGGTGGCGTGGCCGACCACGTTCCCGCCGGTGGACGCGGTGGCCGAACTGCTGGCCGCCGCGCGACTGGGGCGCGCGCTGCCCGAAGTGGACCTGGGCAAGGCGGTGGCGAAGATCGCCGAGGACGCCGCCTCGGAGGCCTGGCAGCCGGTCAGCCTGCTGCAGCTCAACACCTGGTCGCCGCGCTGGCACTTCTTCCTGGGCACCTTCGTCGGCCTGCCGTCGCTGCTGCTGGTGGCTGCGGCCCTGGCGTTGCCGGGGGCGGTCGAAGCGGCCACGGTTGCCGCCTCGCTCGGCTTCGCCGGCGGCGCCATCGCGGCGCTGGCGGTGCCGTGGATCCACGCACGGCGCAAGCATCTGAGCTGAAAAAAGGGGACGGAGGGGATTAAGCCGCAATCAGCACAGGTGTGCTTGAAACGACTTAATCCCCTCCGTCCCCTTTTTCACTCACACCCCTTCGCCCATCCGCTCCAGACCATCGCCGGCCAGGCGCAGGATCAGCTTCTCCAGCAGCTGCTCCTCCTCCTCGCTCAGCACCGACATCAGCTTGCGGGTGATCTCGATCACCATCGGTGCGATGGTCTCGTACACCTCGAAGCCGGCCGCCGACAGCGCCAGCACCGAGCGGCGGCGGTCATCGCCGTGGGTCTCGCGCTTGATGAAGCCGCGCTCCAGCAGGCGGGCCACGGCGCGGCTGACCGCCACCTTGTCCATCGCCGTGCGGTCGGAGACCTCGCTGGCCGAGGAACCCGGGTACAGCGCCAGGATGGTGATGACCCGCCATTCGGGAATCGCCAGACCGTAACGATCACCGTATAGCTTGGCGATGTTGCCGCTGACCCGGTTGGACAGCACGCTCAGCCGGTAGGGCAGGAACTGTTCCAGGTCGAGCAGGACGTGCGAGGCACGCAGGCGGGTCGAGGCGGGATCGGCGGGGCTCATGTTGCGGTGCACCTTGCTGGTGGTTTCAACTGTAACTATAAGGGGGAGGTCCAGACCCTGCATTCTCGCCGGGTCCCAACCTGCCCGCACCTGGTTTGTACCGATGCGGTACCGATTCGGAGCCACGCCATGAATACCGCAGTCCCGACCACCTCGCACCCCAACCCCGGCATGCAGGTCACCACCTTCGAGAACCCGATGGGCATCGACGGCTTCGAGTTCGTCGAATTCGCCGCCCCCGCCGGCCGTGGCCAGGAGTTGCACGCGTACTTCCGGAAGATGGGCTTCAGCGCGGTGCTCAAGCACAAGCAGCGTCCGATTACCGTCTATCGCCAGGGCGACGTCAACTTCCTGGTCAATGAAGACCCCGATTCGTTCGCCGCCGACTTCGCCGAGAAGCACGGCCCCTGCGCCTGTGGCTTCGCCATCCGCTTCAAGAAGCCGGGCCAGGAGGTCTACCAGACTGCGCTGGGCAACGGCGCCGAAGCGGTCGCCTTCAAGCCGGACAGCAAGGCGGTCAACGCCCCGGTCATCAAGGGTATCGGCGACTGCATGCTGTACCTGGTGGACCGCTACGGTGCGGCCGGCAGCATCTTCGACGGCGACTACGAGCCGATCGCCGGCGCCGACCTGCACCCGTTCGGCTTCGGCCTGACCTTCATCGACCACCTGACCCACAACCTGTACTTCGGCAACATGCAGCAGTGGTCGGACTACTACGAGCGACTGTTCAACTTCCGCGAGATCCGCTACTTCGACATCAAGGGCCTCAAGACCGGCCTGGTGTCCAAGGCGATGACCGCCCCGGATGGCATCGTGCGCATCCCGCTGAACGAATCGTCCGACCCGAAGAGCCAGATCAACGAGTACCTGGACGCGTACAAGGGCGAGGGCATCCAGCACATCGCCTGCTTCACCGACAACATCTACGAGACCGTTGAGGCCATGCGCGCGCAGGGCGTGGACTTCCTCGACACGCCGGAGACCTACTTCGACGTGATCGACCAGCGCGTGCCGAACCATGGTGAAGACGTCGCGCGCCTGGCGAAGAACAAGATCCTGATCGACGCCGACCCGGAAACCCACCAGCGCAAGCTGCTGCAGATCTTCACCCAGAACTGCATCGGCCCGATCTTCTTCGAGATCATCCAGCGCAAGGGCAACGAAGGCTTCGGCGAAGGCAACTTCACCGCGCTGTTTGAGAGCATCGAGCGCGACCAGATCCGCCGCGGCGTGCTGTAAGGTCTGCACGGGCAATGTCGGCCTCCCGCCGGCATTGCCTGCTTGAATGGTAGTGCCGGCCGCCGGCCGGCAATCTCAGGAGCCCCCATGTCCACCGCCATCACCGCCCGCGGCTACCAGTCCGGTTTCGGCAACGAATTCGCCACCGAGGCCGTTGCCGGCGCGCTGCCGGTCGGGCAGAACTCGCCGCAGAAGGTAGCCCACGGCCTGTACGCCGAACAGTTGACCGGTACCGCGTTCACCGCGCCGCGTGGCAGCAACCGCCGCAGCTGGCTGTACCGGATCCGCCCGGCGGTGACCCATGGCGAGTTCACCCCGTTCGCGCAGTCGCAGCTGCAGTGCGATTTCGGCGCACAGCCGGCCTCGCCCAACCAGCTGCGCTGGAGCCCGCTGCCGTTGCCGGAACTGCCGACCGACTTCGTCGAAGGCCTGTACACGATGGGTGGCAACGGCTCGCCTGACGCGCATGCCGGTGTCGGCATCCATTTGTATGCCGCCAACCGCGACATGGTCGGCCGCTACTTCTACAACGCCGATGGCGAACTGCTGATCGTGCCGCAGCTGGGCGCGCTGCGCCTGCTGACCGAGCTGGGCGTGATCGAGATCGAGCCGCAGCAGATCGCGGTGATTCCGCGTGGCGTGCGCTTCCGCGTCGAACTGCCCGATGGCCCGAGCCGCGGCTACATCTGCGAGAACTACGGTGCGCTGCTGAAGCTGCCCGACCTGGGCCCGATCGGCTCCAACGGCCTGGCCAATCCGCGCGACTTCGAGACCCCGCATGCGGCGTTCGAGGATGTGGATGGCGACTTCGAACTGATCGCCAAGTTCGAAGGCCGGCTGTGGCGTGCGCCGATCGACCATTCGCCACTGGACGTGGTGGCCTGGCACGGCAACTACGCGCCGTACCGCTACGACCTGCGCCGCTTCAACACCATCGGCTCGATCAGCTACGACCACCCGGACCCGTCGATCTTCCTGGTGCTGCATTCGCCCAGCGACACGCCGGGCACCAGCAACATGGATTTCGCGATCTTCCCGCCGCGCTGGCTGGTGGCGCAGAACACGTTCCGCCCGCCGTGGTTCCACCGCAACATCGCCAGCGAGTTCATGGGCCTGGTGCATGGCGCCTACGACGCCAAGGCCGAAGGCTTCGTGCCGGGCGGCGCCTCGCTGCACAACTGCATGAGCGGCCACGGTCCGGATGCACCGACCTTCGACAAGGCGTCCAATGCCGATCTGTCCAAGGCCGACGTGATCAAGGACACGATGGCCTTCATGTTCGAGACCCGCGGGGTGATCCGCCCGACCGCGCAGGCGCTGGCTGCCGGCCATCGCCAGGGCGATTACCAGCAGTGCTGGAACGGCCTGCGCAACAATTTCCGGCCGACCCGCTAGGTGGGTGGATGCCGACCGTTGGTCGGCACGGATGCTTTCCGCCGGAACCTGCGCTTACGCCACCTCGGCGAACGCGTCGCAATGCTCCAAGGGCAATGCCTCCAGCAGGCGCTGCCGCACGCGCTGGCAATAGCCGTCCGAGGTCAGCCCGGGCAGCATCCGCATCGCCGAATGCAGCCGCTGCACCACCTCGTCTTCCGCGCGTGCCTGCTGCAGGTCGCGGAACAGCGCCGCTGCCTGCGGGTGGCGCTGCATCTCCAGGATGCCCAGCACATAGATGCGTGCGGCCACCAGCGAGCGGCGGCGTTCGACTGGCGGGGCGGCGGGCGCTGCCGTCACCTGCGCCGGTGCGGCCCTGGCCGGCTCGGCAACGGCTGGGGGGGAGGGGGCCGCCGCTGCCGGGCCGGTGCTCAGGTACCCTGCCTGCACCAGCTGGATGACCATCGCGGGCGCTTCCTGCCCGAGCAGGCCGGTCAGTTCGGCGATGCTGCGCTGGCCATCGCACAGGATCAGCAGCCGCCGCTGGCGCATGTCCAGCGGCGCGCGATGGGCCTGCAGCGCGGTTCGGGCGAGATCGGTCTTGCGCGGTTGCATGGAAGGGACAGCCAAGTCGGTGCACGCCGAGCCTGAACGAAGGCGATGAAACGGCGATGACAATGCAGCGCCTGCACGCGCGCTGCGCTAGCGTGCAGCCAACCACGTGCCAGGGAACCGCACCGATGAAGCATCTTCCACTTGCTGGTCTTCTGCTCCTTTCGCTCGCCGCCTGCGGCCGTGCGCCTGAAACACCCGCTGAGGCCCCGGCCAAAGGCACGGCGCCGCCCACTGCAGCGGCCGATGCCGATCTGGCGACCCGATCGCCGGCCGATCCCCGCACCGACAGCCCTGCGCGGCTGGATGGCTACGGCGGTGCAACGCTCGGCGCCGGCATCGCCGAGGTCCGCAGTGGCTTCGGCACGCCGCTGCAGGGGCTGGGTACCGACGCCGCCGGCAAGCCATTGCCGGCCGACGACAGCAATGACGGCTGCTACTTCCTGCGCCCGCAGGGCGCCGAGGATCCGCGCCTGATGATCGAGGCCCGCAAGCTGGTGCGCTATGACGTGCGCAGCGCGGCGATCACCGCGCCGGGCGGTGGCAAGGTCGGCATGACGTTGGGCGAACTGCAGGTGCTGTATCCCGAGCGCGCCGACGTTGGCCCCGACAAGTACGATGAGAAGGCCCAGCACCTGCGCGTGCGCCCGGCGCAGGAGGGCGCGGCGGTGATCGACTTCGCGCTCGGTGCCGATGGCCGGGTCGGCGCCTGGCGGGTCGGTCGCACTCCGCAGGTCGATTATGCCGAAGGCTGTGGCTGATCCTTGATCCACGGCCCTGCCACGCGGCTGGGCCCAGCGTAGAATCGCGCCACGACCGCTGGGGGAGTGCTCGATGATCGCCATTGCCATTGCCTGGTTCCTGCTTGGCCTGCTGCTGCTGGCACTGGGCGGGGACTCCATCGTCAAGGCGGTGTCCGGCCTGGCCCAACGCTTCGGGGCCACGCCCTTCACCGCAGGCCTGCTGCTGCTCGGGGTGACCACCTCGCTGCCCGAGCTGGCGGTGAATGCACGCGCATTGGCGGTCGGACAGCCCGAGCTGGCACTGGGCAATGCGGTGGGCAGCAGCGTGGTCAACCTGGGCCTGACCCTGGCCGTGGCGGCCATGGTGGCGCCGTTGCTGCTGCGCGCACGCCTGCAGACGGTGTTCTGGGGGGCGCTGCTGGCGGCCGGCGTGCTGTTGATCCTGTTCGGCCTGGATGGCCGGCTGGTGGGTTGGGAAGGCGCGGTGCTGGTGGCCGGCTTCATCGTCATGCAGGTGCTGCTGCTGCGTCGTGGTCGCAGCGAAAGCGCCGAGGTGCAGGCGGCCATTGCCGAATCCGCGCTGAGCCGCACCAGCCTGCCATTGAACGTGTTGCGGGTGTTGATCGCGGTACTGGCGCTGTACTGGGGCGCCCGACTGGTGGTCGGTGCCGCTGCGGACTTCGGCGCCGCGCTGGGTTGGACGCCGCTGCTGGTGGGCCTGTTGCCGGTGGCGATCGGCACGGCGCTGCCGGAGGTGGCCACGGCCATCGCGGCCGCACGCCGCGGGCATGGCGACATGGTGCTGGGGCATGTGCTGGGATCCAGCGCGGTGAACCTGCTGCTGGTGGTCGGCGCGATGGCGATGCTGCAACCGCTGGCGCTGCCGGCTTCGTTCGTGCGGCTGGAACTGCCGGCACTGCTGGCGTTCGCGCTGGTGCTGTACCCGATGCTGCGCGGCGACCTGAAGATCAGCCGCGGTGAAGGCGCGATCCTGCTGGTCGCGTTCGCCGGCTGGTTCGTGCTGGAGCTGCTGCTGGTGGGCGCGCCGGCGTTGTAACGGTGATCCACGCCACGCGTGGATGCGGTTACCGGTCAACGTAGCGATGATGCGGTAGCTGCCAACCTTGGTTGGCACTCATGGAAACAATGCGCCGACCAAGGTCGGCCTCTACCGGAGTTACCGGCCCGGCGAACCATCCTCTTCCCGCGCCGGTTCCGGCGGCGGCAGCTGCTCTTCGGCGGCCGGCTCGTTGCCGGGCAGGCTGGGGCGGGTCTCCATCAGCAGCGACAGCGCGGCCTTGGCCATCATGTGTGCGCTGATCGGTGCGGTGATGAACAGGAACACGGTGATCAGCAGCTCGCGCGGCTGCGGGTCCTGGCCCAGGAAGATGTGGTAGCACACCGAACACACCAGCACGCAGCCCACGCCCAGCGTGCTGGCCTTGGTGGGGGCGTGCAGCCGCTTGAAGAAGGTGGACAGCTTCACCAGGCCCAGTGCGCCGACCAGGATGAAGAAGCTGCCGAACAGCAGCAGGATCGACAGGCCGATCTGGATCGCGGTGATCATTCGACGATGTCCCGGCGCAGCACGAACTTGCTCAGCACCACCGTGCTGCCGAAGCCGAGCATGGCGATGATCAGCGCGGCCTCGAAGTAGATCGGCGAGTTGAGGTACATGCCGAACAACATCAGTTCGGCGATCGCGGTCACCGACAGGGTGTCCAGCGCGAGGATGCGGTCGGGCACGGTCGGCCCGCGCAGCAGGCGCCAGGTGGCCAGCAGCATGGCCAGGCCGACCACGTGCATGCATACCACCAGGGTGGTCTGGATGACTTCAAAACCGGTCATGGGAAGATCTCCATCAACGGCGCCTCGTAACGGCGCTTGATCGTATCGATCAGGTCCTGCGGGTCCTCCAGGTGCAGCACGTGCACCAGCAGGAATCGGCGGTCGTCGCTGAGCGCGGCCGAGACCGTGCCCGGGGTGAGGGTGATCATGCTGGTCAGCGCAGCGATGCCGTGGATGTTGGCGATGTCCAGCGGCAGCCAGATGAAGCCCGGATGGATGTTCTTCTCCGGGCCCAACACCTGGATGGCCACGCGGATGTTGGACATCAGGATGTCCCACAGGGTCACGCACAGCAGCTTGGGCAGCGGCCGCAACGTACCGATGCGGGCGAACTCGCGGTCCAGGCGCGCGGCGAACAGCGGCACCACCACGCCCAGCACCAGCCCCAGCACGATCTGGCCGAGGGTGAAGCTGTCGGACATCAGCAGCCAGAACGCCACCACCATGATGCTGAGCATCGGCGAGGGAATCAGGCGGCGGAACAGGGAACGCTGGGCGGTCATGGCTGGCGGATCTCCGGCGTGGTCGCACGCAGCTGCTGCACATACTCGCTGGGCTGCAGCAGCTGGGCGGCGGTGGCGTCGGTGTAGCGCATAAGGGGCGCAGCGGCCAGGGTCATGCCGATGCCGTAGGCCAGCAACAGGCACGCGGCGTACAGCTCGACCCGGCGCAGGCGTGCCTTGCGCGGCTTCGGGGCATCGGCCTCCACCGGCGGCACGCGCCAGAACAGGCGGATGCCACCGCGGGTCAGGCCCATGATCACCAACAGGCTGCTGACCAGCACCGCGATCCAGACCGGGCCGGTGTACTGCGCCGGCATGCCGGCCAGCAGTGCGGCCTTGGCCAGGAACCCGGAGAGCGGCGGCAGCCCGGCCACCGATACCGCACCGATCAGGAACAGCACCGCCGGCGTTTCCTTGCCCGGCATCGGCGCGACCACTTCCTTGCGGTCGCTGGCGCCGCCACGGCGGCGGCGGATCAGGTCGGCGATCAGGAACAGCGCAGCAGCCACAAAGCTGCTGTGCGGCAGGTAGTACAGGCCGGCCGAGAGTACCTGCGGTGTCCCCACCGAGAAGGCGATGAACAGGGTGGCCGCCGACACGATCACCAGGTAGGAGATCAGGACGCGCAGGCGGGTCGCGGCCAGTGCACCCAGACCGCCGAGCACCAGCGTGGCCACGCCGGCCCACAGCAGCCAGTCGCGGCCATAGCCGGCCATCGCGCCGGCATCGTCGCCGAACCACAGCATCTGGATGCGCAGCACCGAGTACAGGCCGACCTTGGTCATGATCGCGAACAGCGCAGCCACGGCCGCTGGTGCGCGCGAATACGCTTCCGGCAGCCACAGGTAAAGCGGCATCAGCGCGGCCTTGGCGCAGAACACCAGCAGCAACAGGCCCATGGTCGCCTTCACCAGGGTCAGCTGCGCCGGCGGCACCTGTGCGATGCGCTGCGACAGCTCGGCCATGTTCAACGAACCCAGCGAGGCGTACAGCAGGCCCAGCGCGATCAGGAACAGGGTCGAGGCGGTGACGTTGAACACCACGTAGTGCAGGCCGATGCGCATGCGCAGGCCGCGGCCGCCGCTGAGCAGCAGGCCGTAGGAGGCGATCAGCATCACCTCGAAGAACACGAACAGGTTGAAGATGTCGCCGGTCAGGAACGCGCCGTTCAGGCCGACCAGCTGGAACTGGAACAGCGCATGGAAGTGCGGTGCGCGCCGGTCCCAGCCCGAGCAGGCGTGCAGCAGGCACGGAATGGCCAGCAGCAGGGTGGTCAGCAGCATCCACGCCGACAGGCGGTCGGCCACCAGCGCGATGCCCAGCCGCGACGGCCAGTCGCCCAGCAGATAGACGTTGATCTCACCGCTGGCGGTACTGGCGAACAGCAGGCCCACCGCCAATGCCAGCGCCGACAGCGAGGTCCAGGCCACTGCGCGCTGCACCTTGGGGCCGTAGCGGCGGTGTTCGACAAACAGCGACAGTGCGGCGCCGAGCAGGGGAATCAGGATCGGCAGGATCACCAGATGGTTCATGCGCGGTCCCCGCCCTGGCGCGGCGATGCGCTCTCATCCTGCAGGTCGTCGTCAGGCTCGTGGGCGTCCACGTGGTCGCTGTGGTTGTCGCTGCGGCTGCGCATGGCCAGCACGATGCTCACCGCAGTCATCGCGAAGGCGATCACGATCGCGGTCAGCACCAGCGCCTGCGGCAGCGGGTCGGTGTAGTTGCCCAGGTGGCTGTCCACGCCGTCCTGCAGCACCGGCGCCTTGCCCAGCACCACGCGGCCACCGGCGAAGATCAGCAGGTTGGTGGCGTAGGACAGGAAGGTCATGCCGAGGATCACATCGAAGCTGCGCGCGCGCAGCAGCAGGTAGATGCCGATCGCGGTCAGCACACCGATCGCGGTAGCCAGGGCCAGTTCCATCAGTGCATCTCCCCGGTGCGGGCCGAACGGCGTTGCAGGTCGATCTCGCCCTTGCGGGCGGTGCGGGTACGCGAGGGCTTGATCGTGCCCATCATCGACAGCATCAGCATGGCGCCGCCGAACACCACCAGGTAGACGCCGATGTCAAAACCAATCGCGCTGGCCAGCGGCACCTCGCCGATCAGTGGCAGGTGCAGGTCGAGGTGGCCGCTGGTCAGGAACGGCACGCCGAACAGCATCGAGGCGCTGCCACTGAGCAGGGCGATCAGCAGGCCCATGCCGATGCAGCGGATGTAGTCGAAGCCGAAGCGCGATTCCACCGACGCGGTGCCCTGGATCACATACTGGATCAGCAGTGGCACCGCCAGCACCAGGCCGGCGATGAAGCCACCGCCCGGCGCGTTGTGGCCGCGCAGGAACAGGAAGATCGACACGGTCAGGGTCAGCGGGAACATGATCTGCGCCAGGTCGGCCGGCACCGGCAGCTTGATCGGCGGGCCGGGCATGATCTGCTCCGGCGCCATCCGCGTGCGCCGCAGCAGCGCATGCACCACCAGCGCGGCGATGCCGAACACGGTGATCTCGCCAAAGGTATCGAAGCCACGGAAGTCGACCAGGATCACGTTGACCACGTTCTGCCCATACGCCTCGGGCAGGGCACGGGCCAGCAGCTCACCGGCCATGGTGTTCGGCGGCAGGGTCATCGCGGTGTAGGCCAGCGCGCCCAGGCCGGCGCCGGCGATGATCGCGATCACCGCGTCGCGGCGCTTGCGCCAGCGCGGCCGCTCCGGGCCGGACTGCGCGGGCAGGTAGTTCATGCCCAGCAGCATCAGCACCAGGGTGACCATCTCCACCAGCAGCTGGGTCAGTGCCAGGTCGGGCGCGGACAGGAACACGAAGGTCAGCGCCACCATCAGGCCGACGCCGCCGACCAGCAGTACCGCCAGCAGGCGCTGCTTGTAGACGCGCAGGGTGGCCACCGCGCAGGCCATCATCACCAGCCACAACGCCCAGCCCAGCAGCGGCATCGGCTGCGGCGCGGTCCAGTTCGGTGAGGCCGGATTGGCCACGAACGGCGCGGCGGCCACGGTGATGGCCACCAGCACCAGGCCCAGCAGCATGCGCTGCAGGCTGCCATTGGCGATGCCGTTGGTCAGGCGCATGGCCAGCGCGGAAATCGCATCCAGCTGCGCGTGGAAGACGTTGCGGCCGGTGGCGCGGGTTTCCACCGCGTACAGGTTGATCAGCTTGCGCAGGCCGAAGTACAGCGCCACGCCGCCGACCACGCCGACCGCGCTCATCGCCAGCGGCAGGTTGAAGCCGTGCCAGACCGCCAGGCTGTACTCGGGCATGGCATTGCCGAGGATCGACCCCGCGGCCGCATGCAGCACCGGCGCCACGGTCAGTGCCGGTGCCACGCCCACCGCGATGCAGATCACCACCAGCAGTTCCACCGGCACCTTCATCCAGCGCGGCGGCTCGTGCGGCACGCGGTCCAGATCATGGGGGCCGGGGCCGAAGAAGGTGTCGTGCACGAAGCGCAGGCTGTAGGCCACGCCGAACACGCCGGCCAGCAGCGCGGCGATCGACACCGCCGTGCGCATCGCGCCCGGGCCGCCACCGGCGGTCAGTGCCTCGGCGAACAGCATTTCCTTGGACAGGAAGCCGTTGAGCAACGGGATGCCGGCCATCGCCAGCGAGGCAATGATGGCCAGCGCACTGGTGAACGGCATCAGCCTGCGCAGCCCGCCCAGCTTGCGCATGTCACGGGTGCCGGTCTCGTGGTCGATGATGCCGGCGGCCATGAACAGCGAGGCCTTGAAGGTGGCGTGGTTGAGGATGTGGAACACGCCGGCCACCACTGCCATCGGCGTGGACAGGCCGAACAGCAGGGTGATCAGGCCCAGGTGCGAGATCGTCGAATAGGCCAGCAGGCCCTTCAGGTCGTGCTGGAAGATCGCGTTCCAGGCACCGATCAGCAGGGTCAGCGCGCCGATGCCGCTGACCGTATAGAAGAACAGGTCGCTGCCGGCCAGCGCCGGGTGCAGCCGCGCCAGCAGGAACACGCCGGCCTTCACCATGGTGGCCGAGTGCAGGTAGGCCGAGACCGGGGTGGGCGCGGCCATCGCGTGCGGCAGCCAGAAGTGGAACGGGAACTGCGCGCTCTTGGTGAAGATGCCGGCCAGCACCAGGAACAGCGCATACGGATACAGCGCGCTGGCGCGGATCTGCTCGCCGGCGGCCAGCACCGCATCCAGATCGAAACTGCCGACGATGCGGCCGATCAGCAGCACGCCACCGAGCAGGGCCAGGCCGCCGCCGCCGGTGATCACCAGCGCCATGCGCGCGCCCTCGCGGGCATCCTGGCGGTGCGACCAGAAGCCGATCAGCAGGAACGAGCTGATGCTGGTCATTTCCCAGAAAATCATCAGCAACAGCAGGTTGCCGGAGATCACCATGCCCAGCATGGCGCCCATGAACAGCAGCAGGTAGCAGTAGAAGCGGTGCGCGTTGTCCTGCTGGCTCAGGTAGTAGCGCGCATACAGCACCACCAGCGCGCCGATGCCCAGCACCAGCCCGGCAAACATCCAAGCCAGCCCGTCCAGGCGCAGGGTGAAGTCCAGGCCGATCTGCGGCAGCCACGGCACCAGGGTGCGGACCACCTGGCCATCAAGTACAGCGGGCGTCAGCCAGCCGAGGATGGCCAACCCGCCCAACGGCGCCAGCGCCGCCAGCCAGGCAGCAGTCGAGCGCGAACTACGGGGGAAGGCCGCAACAGCCGCTGCCATCAGGAACGGCAGGGCCAGCAGCAGGGGCAGGCTGGGGAGCATGCAGGGAATCCATGATTCACGAGCAGGTCAGGGAGGATAACAGGCTGCGAAATGTCGCCGAAACCCATCGAACAGCGATCAATTGCATGTAACGTCCGCTGATTCATTTTTTCTGCAGCGCAGCATCACGTTCCTGCGGTACCTCGCTGGCTGCCCTCGGGGATCACCCTACGCCCACGCAGGGAGACCGCAGGCCCTGTCGCACAGGGGCTGCCGTCGACGGGCGGGAAGTGGGGAGCGGGTCACCGACGCAGGCTGGCAGGCCTGCCGTGGAGTGAGGGTGACGGAATCTGCCCGTTCAGGAAAGAATGGCCGCGACCGGGCGGGCAGGTCAGTAGCGCCAATCGAGCTTGCGGTAGAACTTGGCCATCACCCAGGCCGGGCCGATCAGCAGGTAGGTCAGGTCGGTCAGGAAGCTGGGCTTGCGGCCTTCGAACTTGTGGCCGATGAACTGCGCCACCCAGGCCACCACGAACACGCCCACCGCCAGCCAGAACAGGTTGTGCAGGCCGATCTCGGCCTCCAGCAGGCGGCACAGGCAGCCGAACACGAAGAACTGGATGAGCATGCCGATGCCCAGCGGGCGCGACAGCTTGTTGTAGAAGCACCAGGCGCTGAACATCGCGAACGCCGACCAGATGCCGTACTGGAACCAGGTGATCAGCGGCGGCAGGCACCACAGCAGGGCCACCACCGACCACAGGATGGCCGGCACCGCCACCACGTGGATGCGCTGGTTGATCACATTGCGGTGGTCATCGGAGTAGCTGGCGAAATAGCGGTCGATCGGCCGCGCAAGCTCGGTGGATGTCTGCATGCTGCGTCGCTTCCTCGAACAACGGTAGTGCCGGCCGCTGGCCGGCAATCCAGAGCATAGCTGAGTTCGCGCGGGTGCCGGCCAGCGGCCGGCACTACCCTGGGTGCCCTGCGGTAGAGCCAGGCCATGCCTGGCTGCGAACGTGGGGCAGGCCTTCAGAACGCCCCCAGCCTTTCCGGCCGGGGGCGCAGGTGCATCAATCGACGCTGATGCCGGCCAGGCGCTGCAGCGCCTCGGCGTACTTGGCGCGGGTGCGCTCGATGATCTCGGCCGGGATGGTCGGGCCCGGGGCGGTCTTGCCCCAGTCCAGCGTCTCCAGGTAATCGCGCACGAACTGCTTGTCGTAGCTCGGCGGGCTGGTGCCCACTTCGTACTCGTCGGCCGGCCAGTAACGCGATGAATCCGGCGTCAGCATCTCGTCCATGATGTACAGGCGGCCATCGGCATCGGTACCGAACTCGAACTTGGTATCGGCCAGGATGATGCCGCGCTCGCGGGCGTAATCGGCCGCGAACTTGTAGATGCGCAGGGTGGCATCGCGCACGCGCTCGGCCAGGTCGGCACCGACCTGCTTGACCATCGCATCGAAATCGATGTTCTCGTCGTGGTCGCCGACGGCGGCCTTGGTCGAGGGGGTGAAGATCGGCTCGGGCAGCTGCTCGGCCTGGCGCAAGCCGTCGGGCAGTTCGATGCCGCTGACCTTGCCGGTGCGCTGGTAGTCCTTCCAGCCGCTGCCGATCAGGTAGCCGCGGGCGATCGCTTCCACCGGCACCGGCTTCAACTTGCGGGTGACCACCGCGCGCTTGGCGTACAGGGCCGGGTCCACGCCTTCGGGCAGCACGCTGGCCACGTCGATGCCGGTCAGGTGGTTGGGCATCAGGTGCGCGGTCTTGGCGAACCAGAAATTGGACACCTGGCAGAGCATCTCGCCCTTGCCCGGGATCGGGTCGGGCAGCACCACGTCGAACGCCGACAGGCGATCGGTGGCCACCATCAGCAGGTAGTCGCCCGGCGGGGTCCCTGCGGGCAGCCGCTCGCGCGGGATATCGAACACATCACGCACCTTGCCGCGATGGCGCAAGGGCAGGCCGGGGAGATCGGATTGCAACAGCGTGGTTGGCACGGGCACTCCTGGGGCGTTGTCGATACGGCTGCCCAACGGACCCGGCGGGCCCGCTGACCAGCGGGCGGCCTAGTGTAAAGCGGTCCGGGCCCGCTGTGACGTAAAATGAGCGTCCATTTCGCCGGTCGACCCTGGGGCGCCATGCGCTGGTACGGAAAACTGCTCGGTTTCATCGCCGGGGCCCTGCTGTTCCGGCCCAATCCGCTGTTCGGCGCGGTGGTCGGCCTGTTGATCGGCCACGCCTTCGACTCGGACTGGTTCCGCCTGAACAAGGAGAACCCGTACCGGGAGCTGGGGCTGACCTCGGAGGCCACCGATGCCGAGATCGAGCGCGCCTACCGCCGGCTGATCTCCCAGTACCACCCCGACAAGCTGGGCGGCGCCGCCCCCGAGCTGCAGCAGCAGGCCGAACAGAAGTCGCGGCGCATCAACGCCGCCTACGACCGCATCAAGGCCCTGCGCAAGCGCTGATCCCATCGTCCCGCCTGCGGGCGGGAGAACCCTTTCCCCGTTCCGAAGGCCCCGGCCATGTCCAACTGCCTCATCGCCCCGTCCATCCTGTCCGCCAACTTCGCCCGCCTCGGCGAGGAAGTCGACAACGTCCTCGCCGCCGGCGCTGACTGGGTCCACTTCGACGTGATGGACAACCATTACGTGCCGAACCTGACCATCGGCCCGATGGTCTGCCAGGCCCTGCGCAAGCACGGCGTGACCGCGCCGATCGACGTGCACCTGATGGTCGAGCCGGTGGACCGCATCATTCCCGATTTCGCCGAGGCCGGTGCCACCTACATCAGCTTCCACCCGGAGGCCAGCCGCCACGTGCACCGCACCATCCAGCTGATCCGTTCGCTGGGCTGCAAGCCGGGCATCGTGCTCAATCCGGCCACTCCGGTGGACATCCTCGACTGGGTGCTGGATGACCTGGACCTGGTGCTGCTGATGTCGGTCAACCCGGGCTTCGGCGGCCAGGCGTTCATCCCCTCGGCGCTGGACAAGCTGCGCGTGGTGCGCAAGATGATCGATGCCAGCGGCAAGGACATCCGCCTGGAAATCGACGGTGGCGTGAAGGCCGACAACATCGGCGAGATCGCCGCCGCCGGCGCCGACACCTTCGTCGCCGGCTCGGCCATCTTCAACGCCAAGACCAGCTACCAGGACGTGATCGCGCAGATGCGCGCCAACGTCGCCGCTGCCCGCTGACAAAAAGGGGACGGAGGGGATTAATCTCGTTCAATTCCCTCCGTCCCCTTTATCTGCGCATGGCACTGTTGAACATCCGTCCGGCCACCGTAGCCGATGCTGGCCTGATCCTGCATTTCATCCGCGAGCTGGCGATCTACGAGAAGGCCGAGCATTCGGTGCAGACCGATGAGATCGGCATCGCCGAAAGCCTGTTCGGCGCCGATGCCACGGCGCGTGCGCTGATCTGCGAAGCCGACGGCGAGGCCATCGGTTATGCGGTGTATTTCTACAACTACTCGACTTGGCTGGGCCGCAAGGGCATCTACCTGGAAGACCTGTACGTCAGCCAGGAAAAGCGCGGCGGCGGTGCCGGCAAGGCGCTGCTGAAATACATCGCACGCCAGGCCGTGGCTGAAGGCTGCGGCCGGTTCGAATGGTCGGTGCTGGACTGGAACACCCCGGCCATCGAGTTCTACACCGCTGCCGGCGCGAAGCCGCAGGACGAGTGGACCGTGTACCGGCTGCAGGGCCAGGCGCTGCACGATTTCGCCAATGGTTGAGGCCTGAAGTGGGTGCGAACCGCGATCTGGTGGGTGCGAACCTGGGTTCGCACTCCCTGCACACCCCAAAAAAAGGCCACGCCAATCACTGGCGTGGCCCTGCTGCATGCGTGGGAGGCTGATCCTGCCTCCATCCATCGTCCCTGCTATGGCCTTCCATTCTCCAGCAGCTGAATGACACCTGCGTGACATTCACTGCGGACAAACAGCGCATTGCTAGCCTGTGCCGCCCCATCCTTGGAAGCACTGCATGACCACCCCGCGCTGGCGCCTGATCCTCAACGGCAAGTCCGCAGGCAATGACCAACTGCGCGACGCGGTCGGCCATTGGCGCGGGCAGGGCGTACAGCTGGAAGTGCGGGTGACCTGGGAGGATGGCGACGCCGAGCGCTACGTGGCCGAGGCGATCGATCATGGGGTGGACGTGATCGTGGCCGCCGGAGGCGATGGCACGCTCAGCGCCGTGGCCGAAACCTTGGCCCATCGCGACGAACCGGCCGAGGCGCTGCCCTCGCTGGCGCTGGTGCCGATGGGCACCGCCAACGATTTCGCCACCGCCGCCGGCATTCCCACCGAGCCGCAGGACGCCTTCGCGTTGATCGGCCAGGTGGCCCCTCACGTCATCGATCTGCTGCACGTGGACGCCGATGGCACGCCCTGGTGGTGCGCCAATCTGGCCAGCGGCGGCTTCGGCACGCAGGTTACCGTGGAGACCGATGCCGGGCTGAAGAAGATGCTGGGCGGTCTGGCCTATGTGATCACCGGCATCGCCAAACTGGGGCGCATCGAGCCGATCAACGCGCGCCTGTCGGGCCCGGATTTCGAATGGGAAGGCGACTTCATCGCGCTGGGCATCGGCAACGGGCGCCAGGCCGGTGGCGGCCAGCAGCTGTGCCCGCAGGCGCTGATCGACGATGGCCTGCTGGATGTGACGGTGCTTCCGGAGCTGGAAGGCGAAGTGGCTGCCACCCTTGGCCAGATGTTGAAGTCCGGCACCCAGGCCGCGCTGGAACAGCTGGCTACGCGTGCGCGCCTGCCATGGCTGCAGATCGACGCGCCGAAGACGCTGACCCTGAACCTGGACGGCGAGCCGGTGCAGGCCCGGCAGTTCCGCATCGACTGCGTGGCGGGCCGGGTGCGCATGCATCTGCCGGCCGGTTGCCCGTTGCTGGGCGGGCAGGGGTAGCGCCGACTCTGCCGGTCCCCGCCGCCGGCCCGGCGCTTGCCGTGGTTCAGGTTCACAGGGTTTCCCTCCCGCCGATCCTGCGATACAGTCAAGGGGTGTCCAGCCTGACGACCCCGCATACCCTTTCTTCCGCACGCCGTTGGTGGCGATGGTGGCCCGTTGCCGTCGTCCGCCCCCATAACGCTGTGTCCCGGAAGGAAAGTCGTCTTGAATTCGCACGCTCAGTTTCAGCTGCAGGCCGCTGAAGGCCACACCCATATTCCCGTTGTCCGCGAAGTGCTGTCCGACCTGGACACGCCGCTTTCGGTCTATCTGAAGCTCGCCGACGGCCCCAATACCTACCTGTTTGAATCCGTCGAAGGCGGCGAGCGCTTTGGTCGTTACTCGATCATCGGCCTGCCGGCGCGCCGCGTGTACGCCTTCCACGGTCACACGCTGACCGTGCGCGAGGACGGCCTGGTGGTGGACACCCGCGAGGTGGCCGACCCGTTTGCCGAGGTCGAGGCGCTGCGCAGCGCCCACTCGGTGCCCAAGCTGGAGGGCCTGCCGGGCTTCACTGGTGGGCTGGTTGGCTGGTTCGGTTTCGAGTGCATCGGCTACATCGAACCGCGTCTGGCACCGCCGGCCGGCCGCGATGAGCTGGGCACCCCGGACATCCTGCTGCTGGACTCCAACGAGCTGGCGGTGTTCGACAATCTCAAGGGCCGGCTGTACCTGATCGTGCATGCCGACCCGCGTGTCGACGGTGCCTTCGAACAGGCGCAGGCGCGCCTGGATGCGCTGACCGCCAAGCTGCGGGCGCCGGGTGCGGGCTATCCGGCACCGCTCAACAGCGATGTGCTGGACGAATCCGATTTCGTTTCCGGTTTCACCCGCGAAGGCTTCGTCGATGCAGTCCAGCGCAGCAAGGAATACATCCGCGCCGGTGACATCTTCCAGGTAGTGCTGAGCCAGCGCCTGAGCGTGCCGTTCAAGGCGCGCCCGGTGGATGTGTACCGTGCGCTGCGCGCATTGAATCCGTCGCCGTACATGTATTTCCTGGATGTCGGCGACCTGCAGGTGGTCGGCTCCTCGCCGGAAATCCTGGTGCGCCTGCAGGATGGCGAAGTCACCGTGCGTCCGATCGCCGGTACCCGCCCGCGCGGTGCCACCGTCGAACAGGACCTGGCGCTGGAAGCCGAACTGCTGGCCGATCCGAAGGAACGGGCCGAGCACCTGATGCTGATCGACCTCGGCCGCAACGATGCCGGTCGCGTGTCCAAGGCCGGCACCGTGGAAGTAGGCGAGCAGTTCGTGATCGAGCGCTACAGCCACGTCATGCACATCGTCAGCGAAGTGACCGGGCAGCTGCAGCCGGGCCTGAGCTATGCCGACGTGCTGCGTGCCACCTTCCCGGCCGGTACGGTCAGCGGTGCGCCGAAGATCCGCGCGCTGGAAGTGATCCGCGAGCTGGAACCGATCAAGCGCAATGTGTATGCCGGCAGCATTGGCTACATCGGCTGGCACGGCGATGCCGATACCGCAATCGCGATCCGCACCGCGGTGATCAAGGATGGCCGCCTGTACGTGCAGGCCGGCGCCGGCATCGTCTACGACTCGGACCCGGACAAGGAATGGGACGAGACGATGAACAAGGGCCGCGCCCTGTTCCGCGCCGTCGCCCAGGCCGCCAAGGGTTTGTAGTTGCTGGGCGCCCTGTTGAGGGTCCAGCAGGCATGGGTGTGGCCGCTGATGTGATCGACCGTCGCCTCTTGGCGCGGCAGTATGATTCACCCGTTGCCTGTGAATACCTTGCTTCCAATGATTCGAAGCGCTGTTGTTCCAATCGAACGGAACTCTTTTGATCCGTCCAAGGGTGCGGCGAGCTTTACCATGGCCGTCACATCTGCATCCTCGCCTCCCCACGCATCCAGATAGGATGCATCGATGGAACCGGATACGGACACTGACTGGCCTGGTGCTACTACGGTCAAGTTGGTGAGAAGGGCAGCATCGAGCATGTGCGAGGGAAGCGTCAGTTTGCGCTGCGTCCGGTTGTCATGAAGGACAATGTAAGGGCCGCCGTAGCGGATGAACTCCAATGGAAGATTGATGGGCGCATCTCCAATGTTCCTGACGCTGATATCGAAGGCGATTCTGTCGCCATCAAATATGCAGGGAGTCTGACCCTTGCAGCTGGCAGTGATTTCAAAGTCAGGATTGCTGTCCATGGGGCGATCTCCCGCGTTGAGTAGACTGCTGACTCCCATTGCAATGCAGAAGGCTATCTGACGCTGCATTCGATGTTCCTCCCAGTATGGCGTGCTAGAAATTCTTGAACTTCCCGGGCGATCTGCCACGCATGCCTGAGCTCTACGCTGGTGTTGTTCTGGGTTGACATGATGGTGGCGCCCGGATCGTCATCTGCCTTGTTGGCCGGAATCTGTATGGCATCTGGGCTCAATGTTCCATCGGGACGATAGTATCTCAACGTCCACGTGTTCATCCGGTCGTAGGAATACTCGTCAGCTACGCCGAAGCAATGTGCATACTCATGCGCAAAGGTCCATGTGGTTGTTTCCTTCCACACGTTGATGTTCATGTTTACGACGTGCTCACGCAGTTGGCTTGGACTCACATTCATTGCGTAGTGATGGCCTCGGGCAACCCATTCGACTTTGAATACTATGGGGAAGGTTTTGATGCCGCACGGGGGATCGAATATCTCCAACGTGAATTTGTTGTTCCACAGTGTCTGAATGCCTGCTTCCATACGTGACTTGGCCACATCCATGTCCTCTTGCGAAACTGTTGCGCCGGCACCGGGACCGGTTTGCACAGCCGTTGCCTTGATGCGAACCAGTACTTCCACATCGCCTGTGGATCTCAGAGGTACAAGAATCTTGAACTTTCTTTGCAGGCTTAGATCCAGGGGGGTCCCGTTCTCGTCATGCACGAGGTAGTAGCGTCCATGTGCATTGGTTGCTACCTCCATCTCGTGATCGTCGGCCCAGCACACTGAAGCCCTTCGCCTTGATCTGAGCGTGGACCTCCGATCTGGTGACTCTGCCGGAATGTTCGGAGTGGCGCCTGCCTGGCGCGTCGAAGCCGTGGGCGGTGCCGGAGCGTTGGAGGCCGATGCAATTCCCTGATCCTCAAAAACCAGGTTCTGCCGCCCCGCAATCAGTGAGCATCCACAACTTGCCCGGTCGCCATGCCTGGCAGCCGCGTTCCCATCCACGATCATTGTGGCATCGCCGGTAATGATTGTGCCGGGGCCATGCGCCGGACAGGTCGTGCGGTCACCTACTCGAGCCATGGGCCGCCCCTCGATATCAGTAAACGGTGAGCCGGTGAGCACGCTACCGCCACTACTGAGTCTATCGCCCACGACGATGAACAATCGCGCCATCCTGGCGCTCCTGTGCTGCTGGAGAATGCGGAGGAGGATGGGCAACAAGGGCAGCCGCATCAATCGCACTGGCGTGCACTTGGAAGGGCGGTCACATGGGGCCGGGTAGAAGTCTGCAAAACCAGGGCGGAGCTCTTTCAGTACCAAGGCAATTGCGTCATACCCGAGGTGGCCCCCAATGTTGCTCCCTGATCTGGCCGATCCGGATCCCCCTTGGGGGTTCGGGATCTGATACCCTTGGCCTAACACACCGCAACGGCGCTTTCAGGCCGATGCCTCCGGTAATCGTCCCCAGAGTTGCCCGATGACCCGCACCCTGCTGAACAACGTAGCCAAGTGGTGGCGCTTCCAATAGGAAGCGGCAGGTCGTCGCGGTCCCGAACCGCACCTTGCCGCCGTATCGGCGGGCAAGATCCAATAGAACGCTCCCCGGCACGGCGGCTCCCCCCAACAGGAGCTGGTTGATTGCTGCACAAAGCGTACCCCGACAGACTGATGCGACGCTGCGGCCACCTGGAGTGGGCGCCTTGCCTGTCCGTGCGTATTGCCTGCAGCAAAGAGTCTCCCGCCCTCCTCACCTGCCGACAAGGAACACCGCATGAAGTTGCTTAGCGCATGGTTGTTGTCGTCCACCTTGGCCACGATGGCCCCGTCTGCGTGGGCGCAGGCCAATACCCTTCCCTCGCAGCCGCATCTGCTGGTGAAGGGCAGTGCCGAGCGCCAGGTCATGCCGGATCGCTTCGGTGTCTCGGTCCGGCTCGACTCGGTGGACATGAAGACCGAAGCGGCCCGCAGGCGCGTCCAGGAAAATGGCCGCCAGGTCATGGCGCTGTTCAAGCGCCATGGTGCAGTGGCCGACAGCATCAAGGCCGAGAACCTGCAGGTCAGTCCGCAGAGCCGGTACAAGGATGGAGAGAGCGTCTTCATCGGCGTCTCGGTCAGCCAGTCGTTGAGCGCCAGTTTCGCTGATGGCGAAAGCCTGCAGCGCTTCCTCGGCGCACTGCAGGCAAGCAGGGAAGTACAGGTTTCCACACAGAGCCCCACCTATTCCGCAGCATCGAAGCTGCGCGCCGAACTGAAGGCTGAGGCCGCCCAGCAGACCCGCGAATCGGCAGCGGGCCTGGCCGGTGCCTATGGCGCGAAGGTCATCGGCCTGTACAGCATTTCCGACGTCGCCCCTGACTTTGCCTATGGCGTGCAGGCCGGCGATTGGCCACGCGGCCAGAACGGGCCGAGTGCGCTCAAGAACCTCTCCCCGCCCAAGCCAGGCCCGGTGTCGGCGCCGCCGCAGGGCGGCTTCAATTACAGCGGCGAAGTCATTGCCTCCGGCCCCATCACCTACACCGAAAACGTATACGCCATTTTCCTGATAAGCGACGGAACCTGACCATGTTGTGGATGATCGACAACTACGACAGCTTCACCTACAACCTCGTGCAGTACCTGCAGACGCTGGGCGCCGAGGTCAAGGTGGTGCGCAACGATGCGATGAGCGTGGACGAGATCGCCGCGCAGAAGCCCGAGCGCATCGTCATCTCGCCCGGCCCGTGCACGCCCAACGAAGCGGGCGTGTCGCTGGAACTGATCCAGCGGCTGGGCCCGACCACGCCGATTCTCGGCGTCTGCCTGGGCCACCAGGGCATCGGCCAGGTCTACGGCGGCACGGTGATCCGTGCCGGCAACATCATGCACGGCAAGACCTCGCCGATCCGCCATGAAGGCAAGGGCGTGTTCGCCGGCCTGCCGGACCGCTATCAGGCCACCCGCTACCACTCGCTGGTGGTGGACAAGAACAGCCTGCCGGACGTGCTGGAAGTGACCGCCTGGACCGAGAACGACGACGGTTCGATCGAAGAGATCATGGGCCTGCGCCACCGCCAGTTCCCGGTGGAAGGCGTGCAGTTCCACCCCGAATCCATCCTCACCGAACACGGCCACGCCCTGCTGCGCAATTTCCTGCAGCGCCCGGCGGCCTGATCCAAGGAGCATTCCCATGAGCTTCTCCCCCCAGGAAGCCCTGCAGCGCACCATCGAACACCGCGAAATCTTCTTCGACGAAATGGTCGACCTGATGCGGCAGATCATGCGCGGCGACGTGTCGCCGATGATGACCGCGGCGATCCTCACCGGCCTGCGCGTGAAGAAGGAAACCATCGACGAGATCGCCGCTGCGGCCACGGTCATGCGTGAATTCGCGCTGGCGGTGCCGGTGGCCGATACCACCCACCTGGTCGACATCGTCGGTACCGGTGGCGATGGCTCGCACACCTTCAACATTTCCACCTGCGCGATGTTCGTCGCCGCCGCCGCAGGCGCGCGCGTGGCCAAGCACGGCAACCGCAGCGTGTCGTCCAAGTCCGGCAGCGCCGATGCGCTCGAAGCGCTGGGCGCGGTGATCGAGCTGCAGCCGGCGCAGGTGGCGCAGGCCATAGACCGGACCGGCATCGGCTTCATGTTCGCGCCGATCCATCACCCGTCGATGAAGGTGGTGGCCCCGGTCCGCCGCGAAATGGGTGTGCGCACCATCTTCAACATCCTCGGCCCATTGACCAACCCGGCCAGCGCGCCGGCGGTGCTGATGGGCGTGTTCCATCCCGATCTGGTAGGCATCCAGGCGCGCGTGCTGCGCGAACTGGGCACCGAGCGCGCCATGGTGGTCTGGGGCCGCGACAACATGGACGAGATCTCGCTGGGCGCCGGCACCCTGGTGGGCGAACTGCGCGACGGCAAGGTGCGCGAGTACGAGATCCATCCGGAAGACTTCGGCATTGCCATGTCGGCCAGCCGCAACCTGCGCGTGGATGGCCCGGAGCAGTCCATTGCCCTGCTGCGCGCGGTGCTGGACAACGAACCCGGCCCGGCGCTGGATATCGTTGCCCTCAACGCGGGCGCGGCGCTGTACGTGGCCGGCGTGGCCAGCGACATCGGCGACGGCCTGGCCCGCGCCCGTGCCGCCATCGCCAACGGCAGCGCCCGCCAGCGCCTGCAGCAGTACGTTGACACCACCCGCGCGCTGGTTGCCTGAGCGCGCGGTTCAGCCTGACCCACCCGATGGCCGATAATGGCCGTCCTCACCGCCCCAGTACCGAAGCGACGACGATGAGCGACATCCTGCAGACGATCCTGGCCCGCAAGGCCGAAGAAGTAGCCCAGCGCCGCGCCCAGCGCCCGCTCGAGGAGCTGCAGGCCGCCTTGGCCAGCGCCCCGCCGGTGCGTGGCTTCGTGCGCGCGCTGCAGGCGGCGGTGGCCAACGGCGACCCGGCGGTGATCGCCGAGGTGAAGAAGGCCAGCCCGTCCAAGGGCGTGATCCGCCCGGATTTCCGCCCGGCCGACATTGCCGTCAGCTACGAATTCGGCGGTGCCAGCTGCCTGTCGGTGCTGACCGACGTCGATTTCTTCCAGGGCGCCGACACCTACCTGCAGCAGGCCCGCGAGGCCTGCACGCTGCCGGTGCTGCGCAAGGACTTCGTGATCGACGCCTACCAGGTGTACGAAGCGCGCGTGCTTGGCGCCGACTGCATCCTGCTGATCGTCGCCGCGCTGGACGACACCCAGCTGGCCACCCTGTCCGAACTGGCGCTTTCGCTGGGCATGGACGTGCTGGTGGAAGTGCATGACATCGATGAGTTGGAGCGCGCGCTGCAGGTGCCGGCGCCGATGATCGGCATCAACAACCGCAATCTGCGCACCTTCGAGGTGTCGCTGCAGACCACCCTGGACATGCAGAAGGCGGTGCCGCGTGATCGCCTGCTGGTCACCGAAAGCGGCATCCTCGGCCCGCAGGACGTGGCCCTGATGCGCGACGCCGGCATCCACGCGTTCCTGGTCGGCGAGGCCTTCATGCGCGTGGAAGAGCCGGGCGAGGGCCTGCGTCAGCTATTCTTCGCGGCATGACAACGCACTATCCAACGCCGCGCGGGGATGCGCCGCTGGTGGTCTTCGACTTCGACCACACCCTCTACGATGGCGATTCGGGCACGCACCTGTTCGCCTCGCTGATCAAACGCAACCCGTTGCGCATGCTGGCCGCGCTGCTGGTCACGCCGATTGCCGGGCCGATGGTGGCGATGCTGCCCACGCGCCGTGCCGGCATTTCGGTCTACGTGTGGATCGGCAGTTTCGGCCTGCATCGCGCGCGTGATTTCAACCGCGTGATCGACGCCTATGTGCTGCGCAACGAGGCGCAGATGCGCGCCAAGTTGCTGCCGCAGGCGCTGGAGGTGTTCGCCGCGCACCGCGCCAAGGGCGACCGGGTGGTGGTGGCCACCGGCGCGCCACCGGAGCTGGCGCGGGCGATCCTGGCGTTCGTCGCCCATCAGGACGTGCCGGTGATCGGCACCGAGGTCGGCCCGCGACTGGGCGGCGTCGGCCCGACCCGCCACTGCCACAACGAAGAAAAGATGCGCATGCTGCGCGAGCGCGGCTACGGCGATATCGATATCGCGTATTCGGACAGCACCGCCGATCTGCCGCTGCTGCTGGCGGCCAAGGCGCCGGTGGTGGTGAACCCGAAGCGCTCCAAGGTGGATTTCTTCCGCAGCGTGTTGCCGGCCGGCACCCGCATCCTCAACTGGGGCTGCGTCGAGCGCGGCGGCGAGAAGGCCTGAGCCGTCGCACGCTGATGGATCTGCCGGCCAGCGGCCGGCACTACCCCCTTCTCCATCCCGGTAGTGCCGGCCGCTGGCCGGCAAACTCAGCGGTACAGGTGCCCGTACACCGCGTGGCCGATCTGGAACAGGCTGATGCCCAGCACCAGCACGCCCACCGCTACCAGCACCCAGCGCTCCTTCACCCGCTTGACCAGGATCGCCGCCACCGGCGCGGCCATCATGCCGCCGATCAGCAGCCCGGCGACGATCTGCAGGTGCTGCACGCCCATCGAAAGCAGGAAGGTGGCCGAGATGGTCAGGGTGACGATGAACTCGGCGGCATTGACCGTGCCGATGGTGGTGCGTGCCTGGCCGCCACGGGCGAGCAGGGTGGAGGTCGCCACCGGACCCCAGCCGCCGCCGCCGCTGGCGTCCAGCAGGCCGGCGAAGAAGCCCAGCACCGGCACCCGGCGGATCTCGCCCTGTGGCATCCAGCGGCCCGCGGCGCGGGCCAGGATGATGATGGCCAGCACCAGCAGGTACAGGTAGATCAGCGGCCGGATGATGTCGCCGGGGATCTGGGTGAGCACGTACGCGCCCAGAGCGCCACCGACCGCACCGGGTAGGGCCAGACGCAGGAACAGGCGTTTGTCGACATTGCCGGCGGCCAGGTGCGACACGCCGGAAGCGCCTGTGGTGAAGACTTCAGCGGTGTGGATGCTGGCGCTGACCTGCGCAGGCGGCAACCCCATGCTCAGCATCACCGAGGAGGACACCAGGCCGAAGGCCATGCCCAGCGCGCCGTCCACCAGCTGTGCGCCGAGACCGATGAGGATGAACCACCAGAATTCGCTGCTCAGTTCCATGCACCGAGCCTAGCGGATGCACATGTGCGGGGCGTGCGATGGTGTGTCGCACGTACGACGATCCGCCGGGCATGGCCCGGCGGACATCTGTCGATCAACGGGTGCCGTACAGCACCACGGTCTTGCCGCGGGCATGCAGCAGGCCATCGGTCTGCAGCTTCTTCAGCACACGGCCGGCCATTTCGCGCGAGCAGCCGACCAGGCGCGCCAGTTCCTGGCGCGAAACGCGCAGCTGGCTGCCCTGCGGATGGCTCATCGCCTCCGGTTCCTGGGCCAGGTCGTGCAGAGTGCGCACAATCCGGTCGGTAACGTCCAGGAATGCCAGGCGGCTGGCCTTGCGGCTGGTGTCGAGCAGGCGCTTGGAGATCTGCTGGCCCAGCGCGTACAGCAGGCGCGGGGCATCGGCCGACAGCGGGCCGAGGAACAGCTGATGCAGGCGTTCGTAGCTGATTTCGGCCAGCTCGCAGGCGGTACGGGTCCGCAGGATCACCTCGCGGCGGTCCGATTCGACGAACAGACCCATTTCACCGACGAACTCGCCGGCACCGAAGTAGCCCAGCACCAGCTCGCGATCGTCATCTTCCTCGGCCATGATCGAAACCGAGCCGCTGATGACGTAATACAGGGTTCCCGCCGGGTCACCGGGTCGGAAGACGTCGGTACGGGTGGGATATCGCCGCCGGTGGCTGTGCGCCAGGAAACGATCGATGGTGGCGATATCCAGGGCCAGTGGACTGCTAGCTAGGCGCACGGTTGACACGATAGGGGCGCTCCCTCTGCGCATGAACGGATTCACGGGGTCGATAGCGGAGCTTAACCAGCGCAATTGTTAAGGGCAAACAGTGTGCCAGAACTCTTGCGTCTTCACGTTCCCCCCGGGGGCAGTTTGCCCCATAATTCACCCTTTCCCCTTCTTACACAGGAATCGACCGCCGTGGTCAAGCCGTTGCCTCGCCTGAGGCTGCAGGGTTTCAACAACCTCACCAAGGCGCTGAGCTTCAACATCTATGACGTGTGTTACGCGCGCACCGAAGAGGAGCGTCAGCGTTACATTGAATACATCGATGAAGAGTACAACGCCGACAGGCTGACTCAAATCTTGACCGATGTCGCCGAGATCATCGGCGCCAACATCCTGAACGTGGCCCGCCAGGACTACGACCCGCAGGGTGCCTCGGTGACCATCCTGATCTCCGAAGAACCGGTGATCGACAAGAAGCTGGCCGGCAAGGAGCTGATCTCCGACGCCGTGGTCGCGCACATGGACAAGAGCCACATCACCGTCCATACCTACCCGGAAACCCATCCGCAGGAAGGTATCGCGACGTTCCGCGCGGACATCGACGTGGCCACCTGTGGCGTCATTTCGCCGCTGAAGGCCCTGAACTACCTTATCGAGAGCCTTGAGTCGGACATCGTGATCATGGACTACCGCGTCCGTGGCTTCACCCGCGATGTGAAGGGCAAGAAGCACTTCATCGACCACAAGATCAACTCGATCCAGAACTTCCTGGCCAAGAACATCAAGTCGCGTTACGAGATGTTCGACGTCAACGTCTACCAGGAAAACATCTTCCACACGAAGATGCACCTGAAGGACTTCGACCTGGACCAGTACCTGTTCGAGGAAAAGGCCAAGAACCTGTCGTTCAAGGAACGCATGAAGATCGAAGCGCTGCTCAAGCGCGAGATCGAAGAGCTGTTCCACGGCCGTAACCTGTCCGAGTAAGCCCCATGCGCGATGCCCGCAGGCATCGCCACCCAGGCGGGACGACCCGCCCCGTGGAACCTGTGTTGCGCAAGCGGTATAGTTCCACGGTGATGTACCGACCCACGGCCCGGTGTGAAAACACCGGGCCGTTTCGTTTTTGTCAAAAAGGTAAGGAGCCCCCACCCATGCCCTGGATCTACCTGCTGCTGGCCGGTCTGTTCGAGATCGGTTTCGCGCTTGGAATGAAGTACTCCGAAGGCTTCAGCAAGCCCCTGCCCACCCTTGCCACGGTGGTGTCCGCACTGATCAGCCTGTACCTGATGAGCCAGGCGATGAAGAGCATCCCGGTCGGTACGGCCTATGCGATCTGGACCGGTATCGGCGCCCTGGGCGTGGCCGTGCTGGGCATCTACCTGTTCAACGACAGCGCATCGCCGGCCCGCCTGGCCTGCGTGGGCCTGATCGTGGCCGGTGTGATCGGCCTGAAGCTGGTCTCGCCCAACTGACATGATGGGGGCGGATCCCTTTTCCCGTGAAGAGGGATCCGACCCCGTGTCGCGGTTACAGCCGGTAGGCGATGGTCTTCATCACCTTGGAGGCCAGCGCCATCGCGCCCGGAATCGGGAACGGCAGGCGGCGTGCGCCGGCCTGCTCGGCATGATCCGCATGGCGGGCCTCGTCTTCCTTCATCACGGCGATGACCGCGCGGCTGCGCAGGTCGCCGGCCGGCAGGTCGACCAGGTGCTCGTCCAGATGGGCCTCCACCTGGCGTTCGGTCTCGACCACGAAGCCCAGGTTCCAGCCGTCGCCGCGCAGCCCGGCCAGGGTGCCGATGGTGTAGCTGCCGGCATACCACAACGGGTTGAACAGGCTGGGACGGCTGTCCAGTTCGCCCAGGCGGGTGGCGCACCAGGCCAGGTGGTCGGTCTCTTCCTGCGCCGCTTCCAGCAGGTGTTCACGCGTGGCCGGGTCGCGGGCCACGGCGGCCTGGCCGAAATACAGGCCCTGCGCGCAGACCTCGCCGACGTGGTTGATCCGCATCAGGCCCGCGGCGTGGCGACGCTCGGCGCGGTCCATGCCCGGCTCGTCGGTGTCCGCCGCCGGGTAGGGGCGGGCCGCCGGTGGGTTGCCGAATACCGTGTCCAGGGCGCGCTGCGCCTCGGTCAGCAGGTGGTCCAGCGGGGTGGTCTGGCGGAGCACGGTCATGGCGGTACGCGGTGGGGCGGAAGACCCCTCGATTCTCGCCCGGCCCCGCGCCCCTGCCAACCCAGTGTAGCGGGCGGCTTGCACCCGCCGGCCAAGGTGAGTACAATTCCGCCTCTTACGCTTCACCTTTTCACAACGCGTGGCAGAGTTCCGGCGAGCCTTTCGCCGCAATGAGCCCGACCTAACCTAGAGTTCTTCATGAGCACTTTCACTGCCAAGAACGAGACCGTCCAGCGCGACTGGTACCTCGTCGACGCCGAGGGCAAGACCCTGGGCCGTCTCGCCACCGAGCTGGCCCGCCGTCTGCGCGGCAAGCACAAGCCGGTCTACACCCCGCACGTTGATACCGGCGACTACCTGGTCGTCATCAATGCAGAAAAGATTGCCGTCACCGGCAAGAAGCTGCAGGACAAGATGTATCACCGTTTCACCGGCTACATCGGCAACCTGAAGACCGAATCGCTGGCACAGGCGCTGGAGCGCCACCCGGAGCGCGTGATCGAGATCGCCGTGAAGGGCATGCTGCCGAAGGGTCCGCTGGGTCGCCAGATGTACCGCAAGCTCAAGGTCTACGCCGGCACTGAGCATCCGCACGCCGCACAGCAGCCGCAGGTTCTGGATATCTAATCATGGCTATCACTCAAAACTACGGCACTGGCCGCCGCAAGTCCTCCACCGCTCGCGTGTTCCTGCGCAAGGGTTCGGGCAACATCACCGTCAATGGCCGTCCGCTGGACGAGTTCTTCGGTCGTGAGACCGCGCGCATGATCGTGCGCCAGCCGCTCGAGCTGACCAAGAACACCGAAAGCTTCGACATCCTGGTCACCGCCGCTGGCGGCGGCACCACCGGCCAGGCCGGTGCGATCCGTCTGGGCATCGCCCGTGCACTGGTCGAGTACGACGAAACCCTGAAGTCCGAGCTGCGCAAGGCTGGCTTCATGACCCGTGACGCCCGTGAAGTCGAGCGTAAGAAGGTCGGTCTGCACAAGGCCCGTCGCGCCACCCAGTTCTCCAAGCGCTGATCCACCGCGCCTGGTTGGGCTCCTTCGGGAGCCCGCTGGATGGAAACGCAAAAGCCCGGCTTCGGCCGGGCTTTTGTCGTTCTCGGGTTGCGAATTTCGAGGTTGCCGGCCAGCGGCAGGCGCTACCCGTGGTTCCGCATCAAAGGATCCGACCCCGGAGTTCTGTCTGGAGAAGAGCCCCTTTGATGTTCAAGGGGGTGCGCCGACAGGCGCGGGGATAAGGTGGAATGCGCGACCAAATTAAACGCAAAAGGCCAGATCTTTCGATCTGGCCTTTTGCGTTTAATTTGGCTGCCCCGGATGGATTCGAACCACCGAATGCCTGAGTCAGAGTCAGGTGCCTTACCGCTTGGCGACGGGGCAAAACGTGCAACTATTTTCTCACTTTTCACATTGAAAAACAACTTCATTTTCAATGTGGTGGCTATGGGTGGACTCGAACCACCGACCCCAGCATTATGAGTGCTGTGCTCTAACCGGCTGAGCTACATAGCCTTGGTGAGCCCGCTATTCTGCGGATGTGTAACGGGCATGTCAACACTTTTGTGCCGAGCTTGTGGGCCGGCAGAGGGCATGGGATAGTCCCGGACAGTAGATTTTTTAGGAGTCCGCATCGTGATCGATCCGGACGGCTATCGACCGAACGTCGGCATTGTGCTGATGCGGCAGGACGGCCAGGTGTTCTGGGCACGACGCGTGCGCCGGGACGGCTGGCAGTTCCCGCAGGGTGGCATGAACACCGACGAGACGCCTGTCGAGGCCATGTATCGTGAACTGCAGGAAGAGACCGGCCTGCTGCCTGAGCATGTGGAAGTGCTCGGGGCAACGCCCGGCTGGCTGCGCTACAAGCTGCCGGCGCGGGCCATCCGCCGCAACGAGCGGCAGGTCTGCATCGGCCAGAAGCAGGTCTGGTTCCTGCTGCGGCTGACCGGCGACGAATCCCATGTGAAGCTGGACCACACCGACTCGCCCGAGTTCGATCACTGGCGCTGGGTGGATTTCTGGTACCCGGTGGAGCATGTGGTGATGTTCAAGCGCGGCGTCTATGCCCGCGCATTGCGACATCTGGCGCCACTGGCCCGCGGGGTCGCAGGTCAGGGGGTCACCGCCATGCCCAAGAGCGCTGCCGAGGCCTGGATGCCGGGGCACAACGCCGGTCACGACCGCCCACGCAAGCGCCCGCGTACCCGCGGTTACTGGCCCAAGAAGGCCCAGGGTGACGGCCCGGCGAGCTGATCGGCTGAACGGTATCGAGAATGGTTCATGTCCTTGATTGACAACCATTCTCGTTTCCATTGGAATAGGCAACAGGCCGCTTCTGGCCTGTCAGCCCGGTTCCTGCCTGTGTACGTCTGCATCTGCAACGGAGTCACCGACCACCAGATCCGTGAAGCGGCCTCACAGGGCGTCACCTCAGTGGGCGAGCTGACCATGCGTACCGGTTGCGGCGCAACCTGCGGTTCCTGCCTGGACATGGCCGGTGATCTGCTGGCCAAGGCGTTGAACACCCACGACCTGCCGCTGCCGGTGCTGGGCCTGCAGGCGGCCTGATCCGCCCTTCGCGCGGCGCCCACGCCACGCCCACATCCGGCTCACCGCTGGCCGTACTGGCCAATGCGCACGATTCGCGTTCCTTCACGCCTGCGCCCAAGGGGTTAAAGTGCCCGCGTTTTCAGCGCGCAGGAGCACCGCCATGAAGGGCGACACCAAGGTCATCGAATTCCTCAACAAGGTCCTCTACAACGAGCTGACCGCGATCAACCAGTACTTCCTGCACGCCAAGATGCTCAAGAACTGGGGCATCAAGGAACTGGCCGAGCATGAGTACAAGGAATCGATCGACGAGATGAAGCATGCCGACATGCTTGCCGACCGCATCCTGTTCCTCGAAGGCCTGCCGAACTTCCAGGCGCTGGGCAAGCTGCGCATCGGCGAGAACCCGACCGAGATCCTGCAGTGCGATCTGTCGCTGGAACGCGACGGTGTGGTCACCCTGCGCGAGGCCGTGGCGTATGCCGATTCGGTGGGCGATTACGTCAGCCGCCAGCTGTTCGTGAAGATCCTCGATTCGGAAGAGGAGCACATCGACTGGCTGGAAACCCAGCTTGACCTGATCGAGCGCATCGGCGAGCCGAAGTACCTGCTGAGCAAGCTGGAAGAGTGACCTGACGCCGGATCCGCGTAGCGTCGAGCTTGCTCGAACGATGATTCCCTGGCGTCGAGCAAGCTCGACGCTACCGGTTACCGGTGCTGCGCCAGATAGCCCGTCAGCGCCACCCGCGCACGGGCGAATTCGGCCACCAGCAGCGCGACCGCCACGGCGGGGCGCTTCAGGCTGCCACTGCGTGCTTCATGCTCGATGCGTGCAGCAACCGCCGACAGCGACAGCGCACCCACATTCGCACTGGATGATTTCAGGCTGTGCGCGACGGCCTGCAGGCGCGATTCATCGCCGTTCTGGGCGGCCAGCTGCAACTGCTGCACCATCGCCGGCGCATCTTCAAGAAAGACCGTAACGATCCGGGTGGCCGCGTCGCCGATCACCGCGTGCAGTTCGTCCAGCACATCGCGGTCGAGCACCGGTTGCTGCGGCGCCGCCTGCTTTCCTGGATCCTGCGGAGCCGAGCCATGCCCGGTTGATGGGGTGCGACTGCAAGGGTCCGTCAGCCGAGCATGGCTCGGCTCTACAGCAGGCAGGGGCAGTGACGCAGGTTTGCCCCCGGCCCAGCGCTGCAGCAGCGCATGCAACGCGGTGCGCGCGATCGGCTTGGACAGGTAGTCGTCCATGCCGGCCTGCAGGCAGCGCTCCCTGTCGCCGGCCATGGCATTGGCGGTCATCGCGATGATCGGCAGGCGCGTGCGCCCGGCCTCGGCTTCCTCGGCGCGCCAGCGGCGTGTGGCGGCATAGCCGTCAAGTACCGGCATCTGGCAATCCATCAGGACCACGTCCGAGCCGCCTTCGCGCAGCACAGCAAGCGCCTGCTCACCATCGGCGGCATGGCGGACATCGCACTGGAACACGCGCAGCAGTTGCTCGGCGACCATCCGGTTGACCGTGTTGTCCTCCACCAGCAGCACGCGCAGATGCAGCGGCGCCAGCGCCGCCGCCGCCGGCAGGGCTTCGGCACTGGCCAGCAGGGCAGAGGGCCGTGCGTGGGCTACCGGAGCGCCCAGCAGTGCATGCAGGGCGGCGTCTTCGAAGTCGGTGGGCAGCCGGTGCTGGCGGGCGCGCGCCGGCATGGCCTCGTCCTGCAGCCACAGTAGTTGCAGGGTGTCATCCTCGCCACGTTCGGCCACGACCTGCTGCAGCGTGGCCCCGCCATTGCGACGGGCACGTGCATCGGCCAGCAGCCAGGCCGGTGCCAGCTGCCCGGGGCCGGGGGCTGCCCGCAGGCGCTCGACCACGGCATCCAGCTGCGCGAGCACCTGTACCTGCAGACCGTGATGGGCCGCGATGCGCTGCACGCGCGCCTGCAGCATCGCATCGGTACTGAACAGCAGCAGGGCCGGGGTGCGTGCCATCGCAGGCAGGTCGCCGGGCACCTTCAGCAGCGGAATCTCGAACCAGAACGTGGCACCCTGGCCGGGCGTGGACTGCACGCCGATGCGGCCCTGCATCAGGTCGATGATGCGCTTGCAGATGGCCAGGCCCAGGCCGGTTCCGCCATAGATGCGGGTGGTCGAGGCGTCGGCCTGGCTGAAGGACTGGAACAGGCGGGCCTGCAATGCCGCATCGATGCCGATGCCGGTGTCGATGATCTCGAAGCGCAGCTGATGCTGCGCGGCCGCTTCGCCCAGGCGCAGCACGCGCAGCTGCACCTGGCCGCGTGCGGTGAACTTGATGGCGTTGGCCAGCAGATTGCTCAGCACCTGGCGCAGACGCACCGGATCACCGCGCACCGGCAGGCGTACCGACGGGTCCAGCTGCAACGCCAGTACCAGGCCCTTGTTGTCGGCGGCCCGCTGCATCAGCTGCACCACGCCGTCGAGCAGATCGCGCAGGTTGAAGCTGGTGATCTCCAGTTCCAGTGCCTGTGCTTCCAGCCGTGAGTAATCGAGGATGTCGTCGACGATGCGCAGCAGCTGTTGCGAGCTGGCCGACGCGGTGGCCAGCATCTGCCGCTGGTCATCGCCCAGCGGCCCGCGTGCGATCAGCTCCAGCATCGGCAGGATGCCGTTGAGCGGGGTGCGGATTTCGTGGCTCATCGTGGCCAGGAATTCGCCCTTGGCCAGCACCGCCGCCTCGGCTGCCTGCTTGGCCTGCAGCAGCTGCTGCTCCAGCTGGCCCTGGCGCTCGGTGGTCCGCCGCAGCTGGTCGCGCTCGCCAAGCAGTGCGTCATGCCCGCGCTGCAGCGCGCTCAGCGCATGCCGTTGCGCACGCAGGCGCAGGCTCGACAGCAGCAGCGCGCAGGCCACCACCGCCAGAGCCACCAGCAGCGCCGCCCACAGCGGCACCTCAGAGCACCGCGTTGTGGAAGTCGAAGTTCAGATCGCTGCCGGCCGACTGCACCATGTTGCCCTGGATGTAGTCGACACCGCCGACCCACATCGCCGCGGCGGCCTGCGGGTCTTCGATCTGCTGGCCGATGATCTGCAACCCGGCAGCGTGCGCCTGTTCGATCGCCCGGCGCAGTTCCTCGCGCGTGGCCGGGTTGGAATGGCTGCTGGAAAAGCGCGCGGCCATGCGCACGAACGACAGCGGCAGCTGGGTCAGCAGCGCGTCGGCGTCGGCGCCGGGCTCGAACTGGCTCAGGCAGAAACGTACGCCGGCACTGGCCATGCGCTGGCAGAACTGCTGCAACGGCACGGTGTGGATCAGCGCGTCGGGCAGGCGCACGTCGATCACCAGCGCGCTGCCGGGCAGATCGCGCTGCTGCAGCGATTCCAGCAGCCAGTCGCCGAAGGCATCGCGCTGCAGGGTGCGCAGCGACTGCGAAACGAACAGGTTCAGCGGCTGGGTGGCATGCCGGTACAGGTCCAGCAGGCCCAGCGCATGGTCCATCACCTGCTGGTCGAGGTCGGCGATGCGGCCGGCCGCTTCGGCCGCCGGAATCACCTGGCCGGCGGCCAGCACCGTGCCATCGGCCTGGCGCAGGCGCAGCAGCAGCTGGTACTGCGCGGTATTGCCACCGGCCACGGCGACGATCGGCTGGTAGGCCAGTTCCAGCTGGCCTTCCAGCAGGGCCAGGTGCTCCTGCTCGGTCACGGCCTGGCGATGCACGTGGCCGGCCACGCCTGCGCTGAGCAGGCGCGCCTGCAGGGTGGTTCTTTCCACCGCTTCCAGCGCGCTGCTGGCGTCGTCGAAGCCCGGCGACAACGGCGCATATCCGACCACGCCACGCAGGTGCACCGACTCGTCATCGCGGATCACGAAGGCGCGCGCCGAGAGCTGTTCGCGAAGGGTCGCGGCGATGCCTTCCAGCGAGTCTTCGCCGGCATTGCGGGCCAGCAGCAGGAAGCTGTTGTCGTTCAGGCGGGCCAGCAGATGCGGTTCGCCGGCCTCGGCCAGACGTTGCCCGGCCTGCACCATCAGCCGCTCGAAGGCGGCGTAGCCGTAGCGCTCGCGCAGCCCGAGGGCGCTGGCCACCTCGATGAAGAACACACCGCCCGCGTCGCGGTGGGCGAGCGCGGCATTGAGCTGCTGCAGCACATGGTGGCGCGTCGGCAGGCCGGTTTCCGGATTGCTGGTGGCCGGCGCACCGCCCACCCCCGGCAGCGTCGCGGCCTGCGCACGCGCACGGCGGATGCGGTTGGCCACGGCCGCGATCAGGTGACGGGGCCGGATCGGCTTGCTCAGGTAGTCATCGGCGCCACTGTCGAGCACTTCGAACTGGCGCTCCGGATCCGGGTCGCCGCTGAGGAACACGATCGGCAGCAGTTGCAGGCCAGGTTGCTGGCGGATCAGGGCGGTCAGCCGCATGCCATCCAGCCCCGGCAGGTGCAGGTCCATCAGGATCAGGTCGGGATGGTGTTCCTTGATGGCCTGCAGCGCGCCGTCGGCATCGCTGTGCACGATCGCCTGCATGCCGGCGCCGTGCAGCACGCTCTGCGCGAACAGAGCCTGGGCACGGTCGTCCTCGACGATCAGCACGCGATAGGGCGAGTCCGCAGGTGGCGGAGCCGGGTCCGAGTTGCCGGCGTCGGCCAGCACCGCCGCGCCAGGCAGCGCCGGGGGCACGAGCGGGGGCGGAGCCGTTGCCGCCGGGCTGGCCGGAGGCGGCGGTGTTGCCATCACCGGAGCCGTCACCAGGTGTGCCCAGCGCTGCCAGTGGTCGGCCGGCGGGGTTTCAGCGCGTCCCGGGCGGGCGCCCGCGGGGGATTCGTTTGCGGCCATCGGTGCTCCTGGTGTTCGCGTCCATTATGCGACAAGCTTGGTGATCAGCCGCTGCCGGATGGCCTTGTGACCGACGCCGAGCCGCCGCGTGCCAGCCAGCGCATGCCTTTCCACAGGGCGCGCCAGACCAGCCACACCGCCAGTGCACCGGCCAGGCTGCAGGCCAGCACCACCACCAGCGCGATCCACGGGTGCGCCAGCGCCAACGCCAGGCCGCCGATCACCACGGTGTCCTCGGCGGCGGAGGCCACCCAGTTGCTGGCCGGTTCCGGCGAGGTGTTGAGCAGGGCGCGGGTGCCCGCCTTCAGGCCATGGCTGGCCAACGCCACGCCGGCGCCGGCAGCGAGCGCGCCGGTTCCCAGCTGCCCATCCGGCGACAGCGTGGCGGCGGCGAGGAAGGCACCGGCCGGCACGCGTGCCAGGGTCTGCACCAGGTCCCAGGCCGAGTCCACGCCAGGGATCTTGTCGGCAAAGAATTCGGTGATCGCCAGTGCCGCGGACGTGCCCAGCACCCACCACGATTCGGTGGCCTGCAGGGCGGGCGGCAGGTCGACCCAGCCGAGCAGGCCGGCCAGGCCGACGCCGAACACGGTGAGGTAGACGCGGATGCCGGCCAGCCAGGCCAGCAGGATGCCGATCACGAACAGGTGGGCTTCGGTCATGGCGGTGCTCCGGCGACGGAACTGTGCAGGGGGCCACACTATCGGCGATGGCGTGGCTGAACGCCACAGACCGTGGCGGGCCACTGCGCAGGAAACCCACCCGTCCTGTCATACACTAGCCCGTCGTTTGCCACAGGGGCCGTACCGGTGTCGCCCTGGCGATGCCCCGGAATCCACCCATGAACAACCGCCCACCCATGCGCGTGCAGGTGCGCCTGCCGGGTGCCTCGCAGCCCCCCACCGACCGTCGCCGGCTGCTGGTGATCGGCGGCATCTGGCTGCTCAGCCTGGTGCTGGCGGTCCTCGGTGGCTGCTGGCTGGCTACCCCGCGCGATGCCCAGGGCCAGCGCCTGCAGGCTGCCGAGAAGCGCGCCGAGACGCTGCAAGGGCAACTGACCGAGCTGCGCCAGAAGCAGGCCACGCTGGAAGCCTCCGACCGCATCAGCCGCGCCGCCAATACCGAGGTGCAGTCCTCGCTGGCCGAGCGTGATGAGGAAATCGCCGGCCTGCGTGCCGACGTCGCCTTCTACGAGCGCCTGGTCGGCTCGACCAGCCAGCGCAAGGGGTTGAATACCCATTCCATCGAGTTCAGCCCGGAGACCGCCGGCACCTGGCAGTACACCGCCGTGCTGACCCAGAACCTCAACCGCGGTGCCATCAGCCAGGGGCAGATGCGCTTCACCGTGGAAGGCGTGAAGAACGGCAAGCTGGCCACGATCAGCTGGGATGATCTGCACCAGCGCAGCAAGGTACCGGGGCAGGAATACTCGTTCCGGTACTTCCAGCAGATCACCGGCAGCGTCATGCTGCCGGCTGACTTCACCCCGCAACGCGTGCGGGTGACATTGGGGAGTGGTACGGGGGGTACCACCCAGGTATTCGACTGGAAACAGGCCGGTGCGCCGGCCAGCAAAGGGGAGTAGGCAGATGTTCGGGAACAGCAAATCCAACCGTGATGGCCAGCTGGTGGTCGACGCCCTGATCGGCAACCAGGTGGTGATCCGCGGCGATGTGGAATTCAGTGGTGGCCTGTATGTGGAAGGCCGCATCCACGGCAAGGTGATCGCCGCCGAGGGCGCCAGTGGCGCGACCCTGACGGTGGCCGAGCACGGCGTGATCGAAGGCGAGATCCGTGCCCAGGTGGTGGTCATCAGTGGCCGCCTGGACGGCGATGTGCACGCCACCGAGAAGGTTGAACTGACGCCGAGCGCGCGGGTCAACGGCAACGTCCATTACCAGGTGGTGGAAATGAATGCGGGCGCCCAGCTGAACGGCCGCCTGATCCATGCCAGCGCCCCGATGGCGGCGCTGCCGGCCCCGGACGGCGATGAGGCCAATGCGGGCAAGGGCGACACCGCCGCGCGCCGCAAGCTGGCCGAGGCGATGGCTTGAAAGCCATCGTCGGCGCCCCCATGCTGACGCCATGAGCACGCTAGTCTCCCTGCCCGGCGCCACCCCGGCCGCCGCGCCCGATTACCAGTCGCTGGAGCGCCCGCTGAACTTCACCGAGTCGGCGGCCGCCAAGGTCAGATCCCTGATCCAGGAAGAGGGCAACCCCGACCTGGCCCTGCGCGTGTACATCGAAGGGGGCGGCTGTTCGGGCTTCCAGTACGGGTTCGAGTTCGACGAGAACCGGGCCGACGATGATCTGGCGGTGCAGACCAGCGGGGTGACCCTGCTGGTGGACCCGCTGAGCCTGCAGTACCTGATGGGCGCCGAGGTGGACTACACCGAGAGCCTGACCGGTGCCCAGTTCGTGATCCGCAACCCGAATGCCAAGACCACCTGCGGCTGCGGCAGCAGCTTCAGCATGTAGGCGGGGCGCGGGGCCTGCGTCCTGCGCCACAAGGTGTGTGGAGCAAGCTCCACACCCACGCAAAGCCTGCGGCTTGCCACCTGCAGCGATTGGCGGCACGCTTGGCGGATGCCCAATACTCCTTCGCCGCTTTCCGGTTTCGCCTTCGTGGGCGAACCGCTGGAGCGCGCCGATGCCCTGCGCGACGATGCCGAAGCACTGGCGCGCCTGTGGCCGGGCGCGCGCATCCTTGTTCTCGACCATGACGGCAGCGCCTTCACCGACGATGACGATCAACCGCTGGCGGTGACCGGCGCCGATATCGGCGGTGGCCCCGGTGCCGCGATCTTCCTCGGCCTGCGCGGCGAACAGGCCTGGTTTTCGGTCGAAGCCGCCAATGTAACCGTCGCTGCACCGCGTCGCCTCGACCTGCGGCAGGCCGCGTTGCTGTGGCCGATGGCCGATGCAACCGCCTTCAGCTACGCGCGCGGCATGTCCTACTGGCACGCGCGCACCCGCTTCTGTGGTGTGTGCGGCGGCGCCGTGGCGTTTGCACGCGGCGGTTTCGTGGGCCGTTGCGCGCAGTGCTCCACCGAGCACTACCCGCGTGTCGATCCCGCCGTGATCGTGGCGGTGGAAAACCAGGGCCGCCTGCTGCTCGGCCGCCAGTCGAACTGGGCGCCGCGCCGCTACTCAGTGCTGGCCGGCTTCGTCGAACCGGGCGAGACCTTCGAGCAGACCGTGGTGCGCGAAGTCCACGAGGAGAGCAAGGTGCGGGTGACCGCCTGCCAGTACCTCGGTTCGCAGCCGTGGCCGTTCCCCGGCGCGCTGATGGTCGGCTTCCGTGCACAGGCCCAGGACGACCTGCCGACGGTGGATGGTGAGCTGGAAGATGCGCGCTGGTTCAGTGCCGAAGAGGTGGGCGCTGCGCTGGCGCGTGATGCCCATGACGACGGACAGGGCATCCGCCTGTCACCGCCGATCTCGATTTCGCGTGGTCTGATCGAGCACTGGTACCACCAGCAGAAGGCGTGACGGCAGGCGGCCAGCGGGCGTGCAACGGCCCGGTATTGCCGCCACCTGAACACGGCCCGGGTTACAGTGCGGGCCATCCGTGAAGCGGCGGCTGCGACAGGTAAGGTAGCGGCGCCACGCGTTCTGTTTTGTAGGGAGACCTGCCATGTTCACCACTCTGGCCGCCGTGCTGGTTGCACTGGCCCTGGGCCATGTCGCTCCGGCCGCTGCCGCTTCGCTGCGTCGCTTCGATGGCTTCCGGCGTTGGCTGGGCTGGCTGGACGGGCGCGGTGGCAAGGCCTGGCATGGACCGGCAGGTGTCGCCCTTGCCTTGCTGCCGCCACTGCTGTTGATGGCGTTGCTGGCATGGCTGCTGCGCGGGGTGCTGTTCGGGCTGCCGTCGCTGCTGCTGGGGGTGGTGGTGCTGGCGTGGTGCTGGGGCCCGCGCGACCTGGATCGCGATATCGAGGCGGTCATCGATGCCGATGATGCGGCGACCCGGCAGGCGGCCATGCGCAACCTGCAGGCCGCCGGCGGCAGCCTGCGCGAGGACGTACCGTCGCTGGTGGAAGCCACCGTGCTCAATGCACTGCGGCGCTGGTTTGCGGTGCTGTTCTGGTTCCTGTTGCTTGGCCCGGCCGGTGCCCTGGGCTATCGATTGCTGGCGCTGATGGCGGAAAGCCCGATGCGCGCTCGTGTTCCGGCCGAGCCGCTGGCAGTGGCGCAGCGGCTGCTGGGCTGGATCGAGTGGCCGGTGGCGCAGCTGATGGCGTTCTCGATGGCGCTGGTCGGCAATTTCGATACGGCGTGGAAAGCGTGGCGGCAGGCGCACGGCGAGCGTCTGGCCGGAGGCATCGCCTTCCTCGGCGCGGTGGCACGCGCCAGCGTCAACGCCGAACTGCGCGAGGACGCGCACGATTACACCGAAGCGGGCTTGTTGCCGGTGTGGCAGCGCCTGCCGGAACTGCGTGATGCGATGAGTCTGGTGTGGCGGATGCTGCTGCTGTGGCTGGCCGTGCTGGCCCTGCTGGTGATTGCAGGCTGGGTGACGTAGGTGCTTTGCAGGGCTTGCAGCCCTGCACCTGCAGAGGCTGAAGCCAAAGCCAAAGCGGCTCTGGATTGCTGAGGGTTGGGCGGGGCGGTGTGGGGCTGCAGGACACGCCGTAAACCCATCCATGGGGGCTCGATGGCGCCATCCATGGCGCCAACGGTCCTGCAGCCCCACACCGCCCCACCCCCGACAGTTTCCCGGTGACGGCGGGTCAACTGAGATTTTCGGTAGGTGTCGACCTTGGTCGACACGGTAGATCCACGCCATGCGTGGATGCGAGCGAAGCGATCCGCTTCTGATCTTCTCTTTCTTTTCCGTGGTGGACGCGCCCGGCCAACCCCCAGGCTTCCACCTTCAGATGTCGCGCCACCACGAGGGGCCGCGCCGTTGGCCGGAAACCTAGATCGGTGCCAGCGCGGTGAACGGCGCCCACGGCAGGTTGCGCAGCAGCGCATAGCCGGGCAGCAGCCACAGCCAGAAGGTGGGGTTGGCCAGCACCCGCATCAGCGGGTCGAGCAGGCGAGGGCGGAAGCCAGCGGCATTGAGCAGCATCAGCAGCAGGAAGGGCAGGCTGACGACCAGCAGCGGGTTCATCGCCATTGCGCCGGGCAGGTCGAAGTGGACCAGTGAATACAGGCAGCGGGTGCTGCCACAGCCCGGGCAATACAGCCCGGTCAGCGCGTACAGCGGGCAGCTCGGCAACGGGTTGCCGGCAACATATGGATTGACGTGGCGCAGCACGACCGCAGCACCTGCGGCCAGACCGGTGGCGGCCAGCAGCGGCGCCCAGCGGGCGAAGCGGGAATGGGCAGGACGGGCTGACATGTGGCAACGGATCCGGCGCGGGCGCCGGATCCGTCCGGAGGCATCAGTAGCTGCTGCCGCCGCTCATGGCGCCCATGCCGCCGACAGCCACGATGAGGATGCCGTACAGCACGCCCACCACGACGGCGGCGATGGCCGACCAGATGGCCCACTTCTTGGCCTTGGCGGCCGAATCCTGGGCACCGGCGACGTCGCCTGCGGCCAGCTTGCCGTTGACCTGGGCGGCGTAGACGATCGACACGATGCCCGCCGGCAGGCAGCAGAACAGGGTGGACAGGATTGCCCAGACCAGATTGTTCGGGACCTGCGGAGTAGCGGTGTTCATGGGTTCAAGCTCCTTGATGGGTGGTGGTGGTGAATCAATGGTCGGAAAGAGCGCCCAGCACAGCCAAGCCGCCGAACAGCCCGAACCACAACAGCAACAGGACCGGCAGCGCCACGGCCGAAGCCACGGCCCACCAGCCTGCCTTGCGCGACGCATCGTAGGCGCCGGGAAGATCGCCGGCCGCGCGGCGGCCATCGACCTGGGAGGCATAGACGATCGACACCACGCCCAGCGGCAGGCAACAGAACAGCGTCGTCAGGATCGCCCAGACCAGATGGTTGGGGATGTAGACCGGACGGCTGAGCGGTGGTGGTTGATTCAAAGCAAGACTCCATTCCTTGGTGGCTGGACCCCGGTGAACGTGGCCAACCTCCCCCCTGTGGGTGCGTAATCTACCGCAACCGGCGTTGCATGTATGCGTTTACATCGGCGACATGGCGCCACCTGCACTTGACGGTGGCGTATGCCAGGGGCTTGTGTGAGCCCGGACTGCTGCGTCAGGCGTGATCGCCACGCAGGGCGCGGACCTGGGCTTCCAGGGTGGCGGCGTCGGTGCGATGGCCGTCCACGGCCGGCGCGGCCACCACGTCGATGGTGGCGCGGAAGCGGCGTGGCACGCGCATGCGGCCCAGGCGGCTGTCGCGCCGGCTCCACATGCTCGACCACATGCCCTGCAGCGCCATCGGCACCACCGGCACCGGCCGCCGTTCGAGGATCTTCTCGACGCCGGACTTGAACGGCGCCATCGCGCCATCCCTGGTCAACGCGCCTTCGGGGAAGATGCAGACCAGCTCGCCCTCGGCCAGCGCCGCATCGATCTCGTCGAACGCGCGCTGCATCAGTGCCGGGTCTTCGCGCGCACCGGCAATCGGGATCGCCTTGGCGGTGCGGAAGATCCAGCGCATCACCGGGATGTTGAAGATCCGGTAGTACATGACGAACCGTACCGGACGCGGGATCGTCGCCGACAGGATCAACGCATCCATGTAGCTGACGTGGTTGCAGACCAGCAGTGCAGCGCCTTCGTCGGGCACGTTGGCCTCGATGCCGTGCGGGCGCAGCCGGTACAGGGTGCGCACCATCAACCAGCTGAGGAAGCGCATCAGGAATTCGGGGACGATGGTGAAGATGTAGATCGCCACCACGGCATTGGCGATGGCCAGTGCCAGGAACTGCTGCGGAATGGTCCAGTGCAGCAGCTTATGCGCGGCCAGCGACAACAGCGCGGCGGCCACGATGAAGCCTGAGTTCTGGATGTTCAGCGCGGCGAACACGCGCGACATCTGTGCCTTCGGCGTGCGGCTCTGGATCAGCGCGAACAGCGGCACCACGAAGATGCCGGTGAACAGGCCGATACCGACAAGATCGATGACGATGCGCAGGCTCCCCGGCTGCTGCAGGAACGTGCCGATGGTCAACCCGTGCGCAGTCGCCTCGCCGCTGCGGGCGAAGTACAGATCCAGCAGGAACGCGGTCATGCCGAACGCGCCCAGCGGCACCAGGCCGATTTCCACGGTGCGCGCCGACAGCTTCTCGCACAGCAGCGAGCCGACCCCGGTGCCGACCGAGAACAGGGCCAGTGCGAAGATGTACAGGGTCGGTTCGCCACCAAGGTTGGCGACCGCGTACGCCGGCAGCTGCGAGGTCAGCACGGTGCCGACGAACCAGAACCAGGACACGCCCAGGATCGCGTTGCGCACGGCCTTCTGCTGGCGCGCCATGCGCAGGACCGCCAGCGATTCGGGCAGCGGGTTCCAGTTGATCTTCAGATTCGGGTCGCCGGCATCGACCTTGGGAATCAGCCGCGCGGCGATGTTGCCGCAGACCGCCAGCGCGATGATCGCGCATGCCGCCACCACCGTGCCGTGGCTGCCGGCCACCGTGAACACCAGGCCGCCGACGATCATGCCGGAGAGGATCGACATCGAGGTGCCCATCTCGACCAGGCCGTTGCCGCCGGTCAGTTCTTCAGGCTTGAGCACCGAGGGCAGCACCGAGTACTTCACCGGGCCGAACAGGGTCGACTGCATGCCGGTGCAGAACAGCGCGACCAGCAACACCGGCAGGCTCTGGATCAGGAAGCCGGTGGCGGCCAGCGACATGATCACGATCTCCATGGTGGTGGTGATCACGATCAGCCGCGATTTTTCCAGTTTGTCGGCGATCTGCCCGGCCAGAGCCGAGAACAGGAAGTACGGCAGGATGAAGATGGCCGGTGCCAGCGTGGCGTACAGGCCCAGTTCCTCTTCCGGAACGGCCATGAACAGCAGCATGCTGATGATGGCCTGCCGGTACACATTGTCGTTGAACGCCCCAAGCGCCTGTACGACGAAGAACGGCAGGAAACGGCGCTGGCGCAGCAGGGCAAACTGGTTGTGACCGGACATGGAGCCTCCTTGACCGGCGCAGCCTAGCATTCCTGCCCATCCGCTGTGGGTGCGGACCGTTGGTCCGCACACCTGGAAACCTCAGACGATATCGTCGACCACGCCGCCGTCCACGCGCAGCGCCGCACCGGAGGTGGCCGAGGCCTGCACCGAAGCCAGGTACACCACCATGTTGGCCACCTCCTCGACCGTGGTGGCCCGCTGCAGGACCGAGGTCGGGCGATGTTCCATCACGAACTCGCGGCCGATCTGCTCCAGCGGCTTGCCACTGCGCTGGCGTTCATCTTCGAACATCGCGGCGAAACCATCGGAGAGGGTCGGGCCGGGCAGTACCGCGTTGACGGTGACGCCACTGCCGGCCACGCGTTTGGCCAGGCCGCGCGACAGCGACAGCTGCGCAGTCTTGCTGACGCCGTAGTGGATCATGTCGGCCGGGATGTTGCGTGCCGATTCGGAGGAAATGAACAGCACGCGGCCCCAGCCGGCCGCGACCATCGCGGGCAGCAGGGCACGCGACAGGCGCACGCCGGACATCACGTTGGTCTGCCAGTAGCGGTCCCAGGTGGCGTCGTCGGTCTCGAAGAAATCCTCCGGCCCGAAGATGCCGGCATTGTTGACCAGGATATCGACCCTGGGCAGGCCGGCCAGCAGCGTGTCGACGCCGGCCGCATCGGACAGGTCCGCGGCGACGCCGATCACCTCGGCCCCCGGAACAGCGGCGAGCAGCTGCAGGCGTGCGCGTTCGACGCTGTCGGCGCTGCGGCCGTTGAGGATGATCCGCGCACCGGCGCCGGCCAGGCCCTGCGCGATGGCCAGCCCGATGCCGGCGGTGGAGGCGGTGACCAGCGCGGTGCGGCCGCTGAGTTCGATCTTCATGGCGGGAATCCGTGAGCAGGGGTCACCCAGTATCCGCGCGGCTGCGTGATCGGGCTGCAGCGTCAGGCGCAACGCGCTGTTGCGTCGCTGGTAGCGCCGGGCCATGCCCGGCGGCACGTTGTCAGGTGAGCGTACGCACCGCCTCATTGGCCGCTGCCCGCAGCTTCGGCAGCAGGCGCAGCACCAGCGCCATCTGCGTGCGGATCAGCTGCAGCTTCGGCGGCATCGCGTCGTCGATCTGTTCCAGTTCGGCGGCCACCGCGCGGTCGGCATCATTGTCATCCTCGGTCACCGGCTGGCGTGCAGTGAGGGCGCCCGCCAGCTGCTGCAGCGCCTTGCGCACGCGCTCGCCGGCGGCCAGCGCCAGCGGATCACCGGCATAGCTGTCGACCTGGTCGCGGTGTGCGCCGAGGGCCGACAGGTGGCCGAGCAAGGTGTTGGACAAGGCCAGGAAATGGAAGCCGGCATCCAGATTGCGACGCACATGCCCAGGCTCGCGCAGCATGTTCGACAACGCGGTGGACAGCGCGGCGTCGGCATTGTGCATGTCGCGGCGGGCGACGCGGTAGGCGAGGTCGTCGCGCATGCCGCTGCGGTACTGGCCCAGCACCGATTCGAGATAGCGGGCGGCGGTCTCCAGCACGCGTGCCAGCACCCGATGCAGCTGGCGGCCTTGCCAGTCGGGCAGGACCAGGAACGCGGCGGCGGCGGCGATCGCACAGCCCAGCAGGGTATCGACCATGCGCGGCACGATCAGCACGAAGCCGTCGCCGATCAGGTTGAAGCAGGTCAGTGCCATCACCGTGATCGCCGCCGACGCCACCAGGTAGCGGTCGGTCCGGGTGAAGAAGAACAGCAACGCCGACAGCAGCGCGATCAGCAACTGCACATGCAGCTGTGGGAACAGTTGCAGCAACGCCCAGGTGAGCACCAGGCCGGCCAGGGTGCCGACGATGCGCTGGGCCAGGCGCTGCCGCGTGGCGCCGAAGTTGGGCCGGCACACGAACACGATGGTCAGCAGCACCCACGAGCCGTTCTGTGCATTGAACAGGCGGATCGCTGCGAAACCGACGATCAGCGCCAGCGCCATGCGCAGGCCGTGGCGGAACAGCACCGACCCGGGCGTGAGCTGCTGGCGCAGGCGCACGCCCATCTCTCCCAGCGTGTGCGGGTTGCTGTCGCGCAGCCGCGTATCGACGTTGTCGAGGCTGGCCTCGGAGCGCTCGGCATCGAGCAGGCGGCGCTCGATGCTGCGCAGGTTGTGCACCAGCAGGTCCAGCGAACCGAGCAGGCGTTGCCACTGCGGGCGCTGCTGGTCACGCAGGTAAGCCAGCGCATCGGCCAGATCGCGCCCGGCCTGCTGGTTGCTCTGGCCATACACGAACGGACGGCGCAGCCGGATCGCCTCGCCCAGCCGCGTGCAGGCCTGGCCCTGCAGGTCGAGCAGGCGCTGGCAGCGGTACAGCACGTCGCTGTGGAAGAAGGCATCGACCAGCGCGCCATACGGGTAGTGCGAGGAGCTGGCGCGCTCGTGGAAATCCTGCGCCATGTAGTACAGCCGCAGGTACAGGCCGGAGTTCACGCCGGGTCGGCCGGAGCGGCCGAAGCGGGCCAGGATCGCAGCTTTCGCTTCGTTCAATGCACCGACCACGCGCCGGTTCTGCTCGGCCAGGTCGAGCTGGCGGCGCTGCAGGTCCGTCTCGCGCACCGGCTCGAACAGGGCGGCCTTCAACTGCAGGTAGCGACCCAGTTCCTGGTACAGCCGCGCCACGCGTTCGCGCACCGGTCGGTTGGCAAACAGCGCGGTCCACAGGATCGACAGCAGGCCGTACCAGAGCGCACCGGCCAGCAGGTGGCTGACCGCCTCCAGCGCAGTGTGCAGGTCGCTGGCACCATGCTGCTCCAGGCCGATCATGGTGTAGATGGCCAGCGTCACCGTGGCCTGGGCAATGGACGCATAGCGCTCGCCGAGCGCACCCAGCAGGGTCAGGCCGAAGGTGGACAGCGCCAGCGCGCCGATGAAGATCCACGGCCACGGGAACAGCCAGATGACCGAGGCCGCGGCGATGCAGAAACACAGCAGTGACAGTGCCACGGCCTTGGTCCTGCCCCACGCGTTGTCGTCGGTCTCGGCGATGGCGCTGGCGATGATGCCGAGGAACACGCCGGGCAGCGCCGTGAGCGCATCCAGCTGCCAGCACACCGCCATCGCCGCGCTCAGGGCGATGAACACGCGCAGGCCATAACTGGCCTTTTCGTGGGCCCACAGGCGGCTGAGGCGGGATTGGCGGGTGGACATGCAGGCTCGGCGGAAGGATCTCCCACCATTATTGCGGGGGGCGCGTGAAATGGGGGGGGTGCGGATTGATATACCGACCGATGTGCGGACCAACGATCCGCACCCACCGAATCCGGTAGCGCCGCGCCATGCGCGGCGGACAGGCAAAACCGTCGGGCACGGCCCGGCGCTACCGAGGTTGGGTTACATCTCCCAGCGCACGCTCAGAGCCAGGGTGCGTGGCAGGCCGATGCCGGCGTTGGACCAGTAGCGGCGGTTGGCCAGGTTCTCCACGCTGGCGCGAAGCACGACCGGATGGCCGGAGGCCAGCAGGCGATAGCCCACGCCCGCGTTGACCAGGGTGTAGTCGGGCAGCTTGAGGGTGTTGTCGGCGTCGTACCAGACATCGCCGTAGTAGCGCGCCACCGCGTAGGTTTCCAGCCCATCCAGCCACGGCAGCTGGTAGGTGGCATGCAGCACGCCGTTCCAGCGGGCAGCGCCGGCGGTGCGGTTGCCTTCCTGCGACGCGCTGTCCGGTGACAGGCGATCGTAGGTCGGGTCCAGCCAGGTCACGCCGCCGCCGACGGTCAGTGTGTCGGTCAGGTGCAGGTCGGCGCTGGCCTCGACGCCTTCGTACAGGGTGATGCCGTCCTGCACCAGGCGCTTGCCGGCGGGGGTGAGCGCATCGATGGTGGCGCCACGCTCCAGCCGGAACGCGGCCACGTTGGCGTTCCAGCGCGACGCCTCCACCTTGGCGCCGATCTCGTACTGCTTGCTGAGGGTCGGGTCCAGCACGTCGCCGGCATTGATGTAGCCGGTGCCGACGCGGCTGCCGGCTTCAAGCGATTCGATGTAGCTGGCGTACAAGGTCACGTCCTCGCGCGGCTTGAACATCAGCGCGTAGGTCGGGGTCACCGGATAGGTGTGGTAGCGGCCCTTGGTTTCGTAGTCGTTGTAGCGCCAGCCGGCCAGCAGCGACCAACCGCCGCCGAGGTCGACGGTGTCGCTGGCGAACACGGCCGTCTGCACGGTTTCATCGCCACGGCTCATCACCCGCGAGCCCACTGCATCGTGGCGCAGTGGCGAACGCTGGTAGAGGTTGGCGCGGCCGATCAGGTTCCATTCGTACGGGCGGTCCCAGCCCAGCCCGGTCTGGTGACTGAGCCCTGCCACCAGCTGGTGCGCGAGCCTGCCGGTGCGGAAGCTGCCCTGGACCTGCGCCTGTGCCAGCTTCCACCCGCTCTTGCCGCCCAGCTCGTAGACATTGACGTCGTAGTCACCGTTGGGCGAGTCGATGTAGGCGAAGATCTTGTTGACGTCATTCCAGGAGGTGGTGACGCCATAGCTGAGACTGGCCTTCCAGGCGCTGTTGATCTGCCAGTCCAGCGCGGTCGAGAGCAGGCTGGAGCGGGTGTCGTAGTAGGTGCCGGGAACGCCGTTGTCGATGTCGCCGGCGATCGGCCACGGTACCGAGGTCAGGCCGCGGAAGTAATACTGCGGCGCTTCGCCGCTGAGGTCACGGGCCTGGAACACGCCGTCGAAGGTCCAGGTGAGCGCATCGCTCAGGCGCGCGTCCAGCGACAGCGCACCGACCTTGCGGTCGACCTGGCCACCGTTGAAGGTTTCGCCCTTTTCCCGGTACGCATTGAAGCGGTAGCCGAACATCTGCTCGTTGCCGAAGCGGCCGCCGGCATCGATGCCGCCACTGATGATGCCCTGCTCGCGCCAGCCCAGCTGCGCCGAGAACGTGGGGCTGTCGGTCGGCTTCCTGGTCACGTAGTTGACGAGGCCGCCGGGGGCACCGAAGCCGTACAGGAAGCCGGCGGGTCCCTTCAGCAGCTCGACCTGTTCCATCACTTCCAGCGGCCACTCGGTGCCCCACGAAGACACCTGCAGGCCGTTGACCCGATAGCTGTCAAAGTTCAGGTCGATGCCACGGTTGCGGATCGGCGAGCTCCAGCCACTGGCGTAGGCACTGACCTGGGTGGTCACCGACGGGTCGAGCGCGAACGCTTCGCCCAACGACACCACCTGGCGTTGCTCGATCTGCTCACGGCCCACTGCGGTGATGGCGAACGGCGTATCGCGCAGGGCGCGATCGCCGAGGGCGCCGGTTTCGGCATGGGTGCGTTCGGCGGTGACCTTGACCGCATCCAGCTCGGTGGCGCTGCGGCTGCGGGCGCTGCGTTCGGGAGCGGACTGGGCCTGTGCGGCGCAGGCCACGGACAGGGAAACGGCAAGCAGGGCCGGGCGGCACAGCGGATGCAGGGACATGGTGGGCTGATCCTCGGCGGACGGCCACGGGCCATCCGCCCACACGTGGGGGAAAGGTCGGTGGCTGGGATCACGCAGGCTGGCAGGAGGTGGCAGCGGGGCGCCGCTCGCGGGCGCAGGACCATGGCTGGATGCGGATTGTTCTCTTTTCGCTGGGGCGCGTCAAACCTGTCGGCGTGCAGAGTGCGGACCAGCGGTCCGCACCCACCAACTCCCATCGATCACATCCACCAACCACATCCACCGACCGTATCCACGGTAGTGCCGGCCGCTGGCTGGCAGATCCACCCCATGGCGTGGGCGTCGGCAAAGCCGGCCAGCGGCCGGCGCTACCGAAGCTGCGCGCGCTTGAGCAGCTTCGCTTCGCGCCTGCGCGCGCGCCGTGCCCGCCAGCGCTCGGCCAGGCAGGAGAAGATCACGTACAGCGCCGGCGTGCTGAGCAGGGTCAGGCTCTGCGAGAACAGCAGGCCACCGATCATCGCGATGCCCAGTGGGCGCCGCAGCTCAGAGCCTTCGCCCAGGCCGATCGCCAGCGGCACCGCCGCCAGGATCGCCACCATCGTGGTCATCATGATCGGGCGGAAGCGCACGATGCTCGCTTCGCGCGCGGCATCGCGTGGTGCCAGGCCGTGCTCGCGCTGTGCCACCAGCGCGAAGTCGATCATCATGATCGCGTTCTTCTTGACGATGCCGATCAGCAGCACCAGCGCGATCATCGAGATCACCGACAGCTCGGTGTTGGTACCGAACAGGGCCAGCAGCGCGCCCACCCCCGCCGCCGGCAGTGTCGACAGGATGGTGACCGGGTGGATCAGGCTCTCGTAGAGCATGCCCAGCACCAGGTACACGGTCAGGATCGCCGCCAGCACCAGGATCAGCATGTCGCTGGGGTCGGAGTTGAAGCCGAAGCCAGCATCGTCGGCCAGGCGGATGTCGCCCGGCATGCGCATGCCGGCCACGGTCGCATCGATGATCGCCTTGGCCTCGCCCATGCTCACGTCGGGGGCCAGGTTGTAGCTCAGGTCCATCGTCGTGTACTGGTTTTCGTGGGTGATCTGCGACGGTGCCAGGCCCGGAACCTGGGTGGCCACCGCGGTGATCGGCACCATGTCGCCGTTGCGCGCACGCACGTACACCTCGTCCAGCGCTGCCGGGGTGGCGGTCTGCGAGGGCAGGGCGTTGACCACCACGCTGTACTGGTTGATATCCGAGTAGATGGTCGAGATCTGGCGCTGGCCGAACGCGCCGTACAGTGCGCCGTCGATGGCGCCGACGGTGATGCCCAGCCGCGCGGCCTTGGCGCGGTCGATCTGGATGTTCTGGCGCAGGCCGGCGTTGTCCACATCGGTGCCGACGTCGCGCAGCTTCGGGTTCTTCTTCAGTTCCGCCTGCAGCTTGGGCAGCCATTCCTGCAATGCGGCCAGGTCGTTGCCCTGCAGGGAAATGCGGTACTGCGCGCCCTGGCTGGAACCGCCGCCATCGTTGCTGGGCAGATCCTGGATCGCGCGCAGGCGCAGCTGCAGGTCGGGGTAGCGGTCGGCCTTGGCACTGAGCCGAGCCAGCGCATGCGCGGTGGTTTCGCGGCGGCCGTCGCTGCGCGACTTCAGCTCGATGTTGAACTGCGCGCTGGAGCCCTGGCGGCCACTGCCCAGGCGCACGCCCACGGTCTTCACCGCCGGGTCGGCCATCAGCATGTCGGTGATGCGGCGCTGGCGGGCGACCATGTCTTCGAAAGACACGGTGGCGCTGGAGTTGGCGCGGCCCCAGATCAGGCCGGTGTCCTGCGGCGGGAATGCCCCCTTCTTCACCGCACCGAACAGGAACACGGTGACGCCGATCAGGATCAGCGGGGTCAGCGACATCAGCAGCGCATGGCGCAGCGAGAAGTCCAGGAACACGGTGTACACGCGCAGCATGCGTTCGTGGCCGGCATCGAGCCAGCGGCCGAAGCGCGACGGCGGTGCAGCGTGATCGTGGGCGCTGAGGAAGCGGCTGCACAGCGCCGGGGTCAATGTCAGCGAGACGATCATCGACACCACGATCGCCGCCACCAGGGTGACGGTGAATTCGCGGAAGAACGCGCCCATCATGCCGCTGGCGAACAGCAGCGGGATGAACACCGCCACCAGCGAGGCGGTGATCGAAACGATGGTGAAGCCGATCTCGCGTGCACCGGTCACCGCCGCCTGCATGCGCGGCATGCCCTCGTCGAGGTGGCGCATGATGTTCTCGATCACCACGATCGCATCGTCGACCACAAAACCAATCGCGATCACCAGCGCCAGCAGGCTCAGGTTGTTCAGGGTGAAACCCATCACGTACATCACCAGCGCGGCACCGGCCAGCGACAGCGGTACGGTCACCGCGGCGATCAGCGTCGGTGCCAGCCGGCGCAGGAACAGCGCCATGGTCAGCACCACCATCGCCAGGCTGATCAGCAGGGTGATCTGCACTTCATGCAGCGACGAGCGGATGGTCGGCGTACGGTCGAAGTACGGCGTCATCGTGGTGCCCGGCTGCAGGTAGTCGCGCAGGGTCGGAATCTGCGCCTTGACCCGGTCCACGGTCTCCACGATGTTGGCGCCGGCACGGGTGAACACGTACATCACCACCGCCGGTTTGTGGTCGAACCACGCCGCCTGGTAGGCGTCCTGCTGGCCGTCGTAGACGTTGGCGATGTCCTTCAGGCGGATCACCCGGCCATCGCCCTGGGTCTTGACCACCAGCTCGGCGAAGTCGGCGGCGCGCGCCACCGAGTCGTTGGCGATGATCGCGGTGGTGGTGTTGCCGTCGCTGAGGAAGCCGGTGGGCGAGGTGACGTTGGCCGCGCGCACTGCATTGCGCAGATCGTCGGCGGTCAGCCCCAGCGCGTTCATCAGGCGCAGGTTGACGTCCACGCGCACGGCCGGCGTCGAGGCGCCGGCGATGTCGACCGAGGCGACGCCGCTGATCTGGCGGATACGCTGGGCCAGCAGCGAATCGGCCACGTTGTACAGCTCGTCGGCCGACTGCGTCTGCGAGGTCAGCGCGATGGCGATCACCGGGTCGTCGTTCGGGTTCGCCTTCTGGTACATCGGCGAGCCCATGCCCGAAGGCAGGTCGGCCTGCGCCGAGTTGATCGCGGTCTGTACGTCCAGTGCGGCCGAATCGATGTTGTGGCCGCTCTGGAAGATCATGAATACCAGCGAGCTGCCTTCCGAGCTCGACGAGCGCATGCGGTCGATGCCCGGCAGCTGGCCGAGGTGGCGTTCCAGCGGCGCGGTGACCGTGCTGGCCATGGTCGCCGCGTCCGCGCCGGACTGGCTGGCGTGCACGAAGATCACCGGGATCTCGATGTTCGGCAGCGCCGACACGCCCAGGCGCAGATAGCAGATCAGGCCAACCATGAACAGGCCGATGGCCAGCAGCGCGGTGCCGATCGGGCGGCGGATGAAGGGACCGGACAGGTTCATCGTGCGGCCCCCCGCAGCAGCCGGGCGTGGATCATGCCTGCGGCTCCTGCAGTGAACCGTTGCGCAGCGCACGCTGTTCGCGGCGGCGCGCCAGCCACTCGGAGAAGCGCTCCATGTACAGGTAGATCACCGGCGTGGTGTACAGCGTGACCAGCTGCGACAACAGCAGGCCGCCGACGATGGCGATGCCGAGCGGGCGGCGCAGTTCCGAACCGATGCCGGTACCCAGTGCCAGCGGCAGTGCGCCGAGCATGGCTGCGGCGGTGGTCATCATGATCGGGCGGAAGCGCAGCAGGCAGGCGCGGCGGATCGCTTCGTGCGCGTTGGCACCGGCACGGCGCGCCTCGATCGCGAAGTCCACCATCATGATGCCGTTCTTCTTGACGATACCGATCAACAGCACGATGCCGACAATGCCGTCCACCGACAGGCTCAGGCCGCACAGCATCAGCGCCAGCAGCGCGCCGACGCCGGCCGGCGGCAGCGTGGAGATGATCGTGATCGGGTGGATGTAGCTCTCGTACAGCACGCCCAGCACGATGTAGATCACCACCAGCGAGGCCAGCAGCAGCCACACCACATCGGTCTGGCTGCCGGTGAACTCGGCGGCCTTGCCGATGAACTCGGCATGCAGATGGGTCGGCATGTCCAGGCTGTCCTTGGTCTCCTGGATCGCACGCACCGCTTCGGACAGCGAATAGCCCGGCGCCACGTTGAACGAGACCGTCACCGCCGGCAGCTGCTGCTGGTGGCTGACCACCAGCGGCGCACTGCTGACCTTGCCTTCGGCCAGCGCCGACAGCGGGATGATGTTGCCGGCGCCGACGGTGATGCCGGTGTTCTGCGCGCCGATGCCGGTGGCGGTGGACGAGTTGGACGAGGTGACCTGGCCGAAGCTGGTGGCGTTGGTGCCGGTCAATGCGCCGGCGCCGTTGGAGGCGACCGCCAGCTGCTCCATCAGTGCGGTGCTGGTGCGGAACTCCGGTGCCACTTCCAGCACCACGCGATACTGGTTGAGCTCGGTGAAGATGGTCGAGATCTGGCGCTGGCCGAACGCATCGTAGAGCGTGTCGTCGATGGTCTGCATCGGCACGCCGAGCACGCTGGCCTTGTCGCGGTCGATGTTCAGTTCAAGCGCGCGACCCTGGTTGGACAGGTTGTTGTCGACGTCAGCCAGCTCCGGGCGCTTGCGCAGCGCTTCGGTCAGTCGCGTGGCCTGGGTCGCGACCGTCGCCGAATCCACGTCCGACAGCGAGTACTGGTACTCGGTGGCGGCCACGCGGGTATCCAGGGTCACGTCCTGCACCGGCTTCAGGTACAGCGCCACGCCCGGAATACCGGCCACCGCCTTCTGCAGGCGCGGCAGGATCTCCTCCAGGCCATCGCGCTGGCTGCGTTCCTTCAGCACGATCGACAGCTGGCCCTGGTTGAGGGTGGGGTTCATGCTGCCGGCGCCGATGAAGGCCGACACGCCGGTGACGTCCGGGTCCTGGCGCAGCGCTTCGGCCACCTGTCTGGTGCGCTGTTCCATCTGCGGGAAGGCGATGTTCTGGTCGGCCTGCACCACGCCGGTGATCAGGCCCGTGTCCTGTTCGGGCAGCAGGCCCTTGGGAATCAGCACGTACAGCAGCACGGTCAGCACCAGCGCACCGCCCGCCACGGCCAGAGTGGCGCGCTGGTGGTCCAGCACCCAGTCCAGGCTGCGTTCGTACAGGCCGACGGTGCGCGTCCACAGGTTCTGCTTGCCGGCCGCCGCTGCGCGCTCGTGCGCGTCTTCGCCCTCGGGAAGCGCGTCGGGCTTGAGCAGGTAGGCGCACATCATCGGGGTGAGCGTCAGCGAGATCAGCATCGACAGCACCACGGCGATGCTCAGCACCCAGGCGAACTCGTGGAACAGGCGACCGGTGACACCGGGCATCAGCAGCAGTGGCAGGAACACCGCCACCAGCGACACGGTCAGTGACAGCACGGTGAAGCCGATCTGGCGCGCGCCGATCTCGGCCGCTTCCTTGCCACTCTTGCCCTGCTCGATGTAACGCACGATGTTCTCGATCATCACGATCGCATCGTCGACCACGAAGCCGGTGGCCACCACCAGCGCCATCAGCGAGAGGTTGTCCAGCGACATGCCGGCGAAGGCCATCACCGCGAAGGTGCCGGCCAGCGACAGCGGTACTGCCACCGAGGGAATGATCGTGGCCCACAGCCGGCGCAGGAACACGAAGATCACCGCCACCACCAGGCCGATGGTCAGGATCAGGGTGAACTGCACTTCATGCACCGAGGCGCGGATGGTCTCGGTGCGGTCGTTGAAGATCTCCAGGTGCACGTCGGCCGGCAGCACGCCCTGCAGCTGCGGCAGGATGGCGCGGATGCGCTCGACGGTCTGCACGATGTTGGCGCCCGGCTGGCGGCGCACTTCCAGCAGCACCGCCGGCTTGCCATCGGCCCACGCGGCCAGCTGGTCGTTCTCCACGCCATCGACCACCTGCGCTACGTCGGACAGCCGCACCGGGCGGCCGTTCTTGTAGCTGATGATGGTGTCGCGGTATTCGGCGGCGCTGGCCAGCTGGTCGTTGGTGCCGATGCTGTAGGACTGGGTCTTGCCGTTCAACGAACCCTTCGGCGCATTGACGTTGGCCTGGGTCAGCGCGCTGCGCAGTTCCTCCAGGGTCAGGCCCATGTTCGACAGCTGTGCCGGATTGACCTGGATGCGCACGGCCGGGCGCACGTTGCCGGCAATCGAGACCAGGCCCACGCCCTGTACCTGCGACAGGCGCTGGGCCAGGATCGAATCGGCGTAGTTGTTGACGTCACGCAGCGGGCGCGTGTCGGAGGTCAGCTTCAGGGTGACGATGGCCGCGTCGGCCGGATTCACCCGGTTGTAGACCGGCTGGTAGGGCAGCGACGAGGGCAGGGTGGCCTGGCGGATCGCCGCCTGCACGTCCTGCGCGGCGATGTCGATGTTCCGGTCCATCGAGAACTGCAGGATGATCGTCGACAACCCGGCTGACGAATCGGAGGTCATCAGCTCCAGCCCGGAGATCTGCCCGAACTGGCGCTCCAGCGGCGTGGTGACCAGCGAGGCCATGGTGGTGGCGTTGGCACCGGGGTACTGGGTGGTGACCACCAGGCTGGGCGCATCGATTTCCGGCAGCGCCGACACCGGCAGCTTGCGGTAACCGAGGATGCCCAGCAGCAACAGCCCCGCCATCAACAGCGAGGTGGCGATCGGGCGGCGGATGAAGATCGTCGAAAAGCCCACGGACTGATCCTTGCTGGCACTTCAATGTCGGCGCCAGCAGGTGCGCCGGCGCGAGGGAGATCAGTGGCCTGCGCTCAGCGCGGGCCACCACCGCGACGGCCACCGCCGCCGGCGTTCTTCTGCTCGGCCGCCTTCAGTTCGGCCTCGGTCGGTGCGGCCGGGGTCTCGCCCGGCTTCAGCGCGGTGACCTTGCTGCCCGGCTTCAGGCGGAACTGGCCTTCGCTGACCACCCGCTCGCCGCCCTTCAGGCCTTCGGCGATCTGCACCTGGCTGTCGCCCACTTCCACGCCGCTGCGTACAGTCTGCATCTTCACCGTGTTGTCGCCCTGCACCACATAGACGTACTCGCCGTCCGGGCCACGCAGCACGGCCTGGGTGGGGATGACCACACCGCCGCCGATGGTGCGCAGCTGCATGCGCACGTTGACGAACTGGCCCGGCCACAGGCCGTTGTCGGTGTTGTCGAACAGGGCGCGTGCCTTGAACGTGCCAGTGTCGGCACTGATCAGGTTGTCGACCACATCCAGCTTGCCGTCGCCGGACAACACGTGCGAGTCGGCACGGTCCAGCGCCGCCACCGGCACCGGGCCAGCGGCCTGCGCCTGGCGCACGTCGCCGAGCTGGCGTTCGGGCAGGTTGAACAGCACGTGGATCGGATGGATCTGGGTGAGCGTGACCAGTGCAGTACCGGCGTTGACCACGTTGCCGGCATCGACCGCGCGGATGCCGGCAATGCCGGTGATCGGTGCGGTGACCTTGGTGTACTGCAGCTGCACCTGTGCCGAGCGCATGCTGGCCTCGTTGGCGGCCACCGCGCTTTCGTACTGTGCCACTTGGTTTCGCTGTGTATCCAGATCGGTCTTGGCCACGAACTGGCGATACTCCGGCGCGTTCGAGCGCTGGTAGTTGGAGCGCGCGGTGGCCAGCAGCGCTTCGTTCTGGCGCTTGGCGGCCGCGGCCTGGTCGTAGCTGGCCTGTGCGGTGCGCGGGTCGATCACCGCCAGCACGTCACCCTGCTTCACTTCCTGGCCTTCGCGGAAATTGAGGCTCATCAGCTGGCCTCCGACCTGTGGGCTGACCGTGACGGTGTTCATCGCGGTCACCGTGCCCAGTGCGCTGGCATACACCGGCACGTCCTGGCGCGTGGCATCGACCACGGTGACCGGCACCGGGCCGGCATCCGGGTCTTCACCGCCCTGGCGCGCACCCGCTGCGGGTTTTCCAGCCTTGTCCTTGCCGCCGCCCATGACGCGCAGGCCGACCACGGCCAGCACCAGCACCGCCACGACCAGCAGCACGATCTTCCAAACACGTGACATTACGAGGACTCCGAGAGGACTGGACCGGGCGGGGCGCCGGCGGCAATGCGCAAAGCATACCTGTGCCACATCGCGTTTCCTGCATGACGGATGGGACGGGCGCTAAGACCGGATCCAGCGCCGGAGGTTCCCGTGGCCGCGGTGTTGCCCTACATTCAGCTGGAACCCCCTTGCTGTGGAGATCGCGATGCGTCGTTCGTTGCTGCTGTCCGCCCTGCTGCTGGCCCTGCCGGCCCTTGCCCACGCCCAGGACGGGCAGCGCCCGGAGGTGACCGCCGCCGCACAGCGGCTGCAGGCCCAGGTGGTCGAATGGCGCCGTGACTTCCACCAGCACCCGGAGCTGTCCAACCGCGAGGCGCGCACTTCGGCAGAGGTCGCCAAGCGCCTGCGTGCGATGGGCCTGAAGCCGAAGACCGGCATTGCCCATCACGGCGTGGTGGCGATCATCGAGGGCGGCAAGCCGGGCCCGAAGATCGCCCTGCGTGCGGACATGGACGCGCTGCCGGTGACCGAGCAGACCGGACTGCCGTTCGCGTCAAAGGCGACCGACCAGTACCGCGGCCAGACCGTGGGCGTGATGCATGCCTGCGGCCATGACGCGCACACCGCCACCCTGCTGGGCGTGGCCCAGGCGCTGGTATCGATGAAGAAGGATCTGCCCGGCCAGGTGATGCTGATCTTCCAGCCGGCCGAGGAAGGCGCGCCGCCGCCGGAAGAGGGCGGTGCGGCGCTGATGCTGAAGGAAGGCCTGTTCGCCGACTTCAAGCCGGAGGCGGTGTTCGGCCTGCATGTGTTCTCCAGCGTGCAGGCCGGGCAGATCGCGGTGCGCGGTGGCCCGTTGATGGCCGCCTCCGACCGCTTCGGGATCAAGGTGATCGGCCGCCAGACCCATGGCTCGGCACCGTGGAACGGCGTTGATCCGATCGTGGCCACCGCCGATCTGGTGGGTACTGCACAGACCATCGTCAGCCGTCGCGCCAACCTGTCCAAGCAGCCGGCGGTGCTGACCTTCGGCGCGATCAACGGTGGCATCCGCTACAACATCATTCCCGATGAGGTGGAGATGGTCGGCACCATCCGCACCTTCGATGAAGGCATGCGCCAGCAGATCTTCGCCGACCTGCGCAACGTGGCCGAACACACCGCCGCCGCGCACGGTGCGAAGGCGGTGACCGACATCTACGAATCGGAAGGCAACCCGGCCACGGTGAACGACCCGGCATTGACCGCGAAGATGCTGCCGAGCCTGCAGGCGGTGGTCGGCAAGGACAACGTATATGAGCCGCCGCTGCAGATGGGGGCGGAGGATTTCTCGCTGTACGCCAAGGAAGTGCCGGGCATGTTCTTCTTCGTCGGTTCCACCAGTGTGGGCATCGACCCGGCGACGGCGCCGGCGAACCATTCGCCGAAGTTCCTGCTGGACGAGAAGGCGTTGGATGTCGGGTTCCGCGCGCTGCTGCAGGTGAGCCTGGATTACCTGCACGGAGTCGGCACCCCGGCGGGGTGAGGGGTGTTGGCAGGGCTTGCAGCCCTGCGCCCGCTGCAGATCAACGTCAACGTCCAAGGCAGAAGCTGGTTTCCTGGGGGTAGGCGGGGTGGGTCCGGTTGAGGGGGGCGCCGTAAATACGTCCATGCAGGCTTGGTCGCGGCATCCATGCCGCTCACACCCCCTCAACCGGACCCACCCCGCCTTCGACAGATTTCCGCGATCTGTCGGAACGGCAGGCGTCATGAACGTCTGAAGGATCGACTTCTGATTTTGATTTTCCTGATCTTTCCCGTGGTGGCAGCCACGCGCAGGGAACTGTCAGGGGTCGGGAGGGCAGGCGGGGCGGGGTGTCCGCGGCATGGATGCCGCGGCCAAGCCCCCAGGGACGGGTTTACGGCGTCCCCCGACCCGCCTGCCCTCCCGGCCAAGCCGATAGACCGCCTTTCGCGACCAGCCAACACAACCACCACGGAGGGGCTCCGCCGTTGGCCGACCCGCCGAAGGCCCGCTGTCGGCGCGATACAATGCACACCATGAACACCCCCCAGGACTCCAGCCTCGGTCGCGAGGTCAGTTACCCGTCGCAGTACGATCCCGGCCTGCTGTTTCCCATCCCCCGCAGCGGCGCCCGCGCCGAGATCGGCCTCGATGACACCGCGCTGCCGTTCGTCGGCCATGACCGCTGGCATGCCTTCGAGCTGAGCTGGCTCGATCCGCGCGGCAAGCCGCAGGTCGCCGTCGCCACCGTGCAGGTGCCGTGTACCTCGCCGCGGCTGATCGAATCGAAGTCGTTCAAGCTGTACCTGAATTCCCTCAACAGCACCCGCATCGACAGCGCCGAAGCACTGCGCGCGCGCATCGCTGCCGATCTGTCAGCCTGTGCCGGTGCGCCGGTGCAGGTGGCATTCGGCCTGCCGGAACTGCGCGAGGCGCCGCTGGGCGAATCCATCGATGGTCTGGAACTGGAGATCGACTGCTACGGCCCACCGCAGGCCGATTTCCTTGCCGCCGCTGCGGGCGAGGTGGTGGAGGAGACCCTGGTCTCGGCGTTGCTGAAGTCCAACTGCCCGGTCACCGGCCAGCCGGACTGGGCCACGGTCAGCCTGCGTTACCGCGGGCCGAAGATCGACCGTGCCGGCCTGCTGCGCTATCTGGTCAGTTATCGCGAGCACGCCGAGTTCCACGAGCAGTGCGTTGAGCGCATCTTCAGCGAGGTGTCCGCGCGCTGCCAGCCGCAGTGGCTGGAAGTGGAGGCCCGCTACACCCGCCGTGGTGGCCTGGATATCAATCCCTGGCGTGCCAGTCCCGGCATCGCCGTCCCGGCCGCGACCTACCGCGAACTGCGCCAGTAACCGGTAGTGCCGGCCGCTGGCCGGCAACCGCCTGGGCAAGCCGGCCAGCGGCCGGCACTACCGGGCATCCGGCTCTCCCGATTGTTCAGCCGCCCCCGGGGGCGGCTTCACATCTGCACCATCCCCATTTAACAACCGCCATGGCACCGTGCAAGCCACGTAGTCATGCAGACGGGAGTTGTGGATGAGTACCGAGAAGAAAGCCGATTTCTCCGGCGTCAGTGGCAGCGTCGACAGCACCGCCCAGCAGGTACCGAAGGCGGACTTCTCCGGCGTCAGCGCTTCGGTGGACAGTACCGCCGACGTTGTGAGCGGCGGCACCTACACCGTGCAGAAGGGCGATTCGCTGTCGAAGATCGCCAAGCAGCACCTGGGTGATGCCAATGCCTGGAAGAAGATCTTCGAAGCCAACCGCGATGTGCTCGATGACCCGGACAAGATTTTCCCGGGCCAGACCCTGAAGCTGCCGCCGAAGTAAGCCGGCGATCGAACGCCGTCCGACAATCCCTGGGAGGAACCCCGAATGATCAAGACCACCCCGCTCCAGACCGCCCTGATCGCCGCCCTGCTGGGCAGCGTTGCCCTGGTTGGTTGCAAGAAGAAGGAAGAGTCCACCGACAGCAACGCGGCACCGGCCGCGACCGCCCCGGCCGAGCCGGCGCCGGCACCGATGACCGGTGCGCCGCCGCCGATGGCTGCAGCCGTCACCGTCTCCACCGTGACCGTTGGCAAGACTGCTGCGGCTGACAAGTCGGTGGCACCGGTTGCCCTGTTCGCGCCGAAGGACGACGTGGTCGTGTCCGTGCGGACCGACGGCAGTGCCAACAATGTCGCGGTTGGCGCCAAGCTGACCTTCCAGGACGGCCAGGTGGCCGGCGAGCAGAACGCCACGCTGAACACCAGTGGTGCCGAGACCACCAACATCACCTTCAAGAATGCCAATGGCTGGCCGGCGGGCAAGTACCGCGCTGAAGTCATGGTTGATGGTAAGGCGGTCGGAACGCCGCAGGAGTTCGAGGTCAAGTAAGTTCTGCCGACTCTCTCCCGGCAGGGCTCACGATGGACGCAGCCGCGAGGCTGCGTCCTTTTTATTGGGCGATGGCCAGGCTCATCCACGCATGGCGTGGATCTACCCGGGCATGGCAGGTGCATGCACACCAGGCCGCCTGCGTAGATCCGCGCCACGCGTGGATGGATCACAGCGTTGCCGCCGTGCAGTACCGCCGCGTATGGCGCGGCTTTGCCCCGCGCGGCTGAAAACGCGACAATGCAGGGGTTTCCCCGCCGCGCGCCCACCCTGACCGCGGCGGGGGAAAGCGACACGGTTGCACGTGGCCCGGCGCTGGCGCCGGCCTTCCCCTGAGCATTGCTACAGAGTCCAAGTCCCCCATGTCCAAGATTCTCTACACGCTGACCGACGAAGCCCCGTTCCTGGCGACCCAGTCGCTGCTGCCGATCGTCGACGCCTACACCGCCACCGCCGGCATCGTGGTGGAAACCCGTGACATCTCGCTGTCCGGCCGCATCCTCTCGCAGTTCCCGGAACTGCTGTCCGATGCACAGAAGGTCAGCGACGACCTGGCCGAGCTGGGCCAGCTGGCGACCACGCCGGACGCCAACATCATCAAGCTGCCGAACATCTCCGCCTCGGTGCCGCAGCTGAAGGCGGCCATCAAGGAACTGCAGGATCAGGGTTACCCGCTGCCGGATTACCCGGAAACCCCGGCCGACGACCAGCAGCGCGACTACAAGGCGCGCTACGACAAGGTCAAGGGCAGCGCGGTGAACCCGGTGCTGCGCGAAGGCAACTCCGACCGCCGCGCCCCGCTGTCGGTGAAGAACTACGCGCGCAAGCACCCGCACCGCATGGGCGCTTGGGCGTCGGACTCGAAGTCGCACGTCGCGCACATGGCCGCCGGTGATTTCTACGGCAGCGAGAAGTCGGCCACCCTGGCCAATGCCGGTTCGCTGAAGATCACCTTCCACGGCAACGACGGCAGCACCGTCGTGCTGAAGGAAAAGACCGCGGTCAAGGCCGGTGAGATCGTCGATGCCGCGGTGATGAGCCGCAAGGCGCTGGCCGCTTTCATCGGTGAGCAGATCGCCGATGCCAAGGCGCAGGGCGTGCTGTTCTCGCTGCACCTGAAGGCGACCATGATGAAGGTCTCCGACCCGATCATGTTCGGCGTGGCGGTCAACGAGTTCTACAAGGACGTGCTGGCCAAGCACGCCGACGTGCTCAAGCAGGCCGGTTTCGATGCCAACAACGGCATCGGTGACCTGGCCGCACGCCTGCCGTCGCTGCCCGAAGCCACCCGCGCCGCGATCGAAGCCGATCTGGCCGCCGAGTACGCACAGCGTCCGGGCGTGGCCATGGTCAATTCGGACAAGGGCATCACCAACCTGCACGTGCCGAGCGACGTGATCGTTGACGCCTCGATGCCGGCGATGATCCGCGACTCCGGCAAGATGTGGAATGCCGAAGGCAAGCTGCAGGACACCAAGGCGGTCATTCCGGACCGCTGCTACGCCGGTGTGTACCAGGCTGTCATCGACGACTGCAAGGCGCACGGTGCCTTCGACCCGGCCACCATGGGCTCGGTGCCGAACGTCGGCCTGATGGCGCAGAAGGCCGAGGAATATGGCTCGCACGACAAGACCTTCCAGATCGCCGCCGACGGCGTGGTCAAGGTCACCGACGATGCCGGCAACGTGGTGTTCGAACACGCAGTGGAAGCCGGTGACATCTGGCGCATGTGCCAGACCAAGGACGCGCCGATCCAGGACTGGGTGAAGCTGGCCGTCGAACGTGCGCGCCTGAGCAGCACCCCGGCGGTGTTCTGGCTGGATGCCGCCCGCGCCCACGACGCGCAGGTCATCGCCAAGGTCGAGACCTACCTGAAGAACCACGACACCACCGGCCTGGACATCCGCATCCTGCCGCCGGTGGAAGCGACCGCGTTCTCGCTGGCCCGCATCCGCAAGGGCGAGGACACCATCTCGGTGACCGGCAACGTGCTGCGCGACTACCTGACCGACCTGTTCCCGATCATGGAGCTGGGCACCAGCGCCAAGATGCTGTCGATCGTGCCGCTGATGGCCGGTGGTGGCCTGTTCGAGACCGGCGCCGGTGGTTCGGCCCCGAAGCACGTGCAGCAGTTCGTGGAAGAGGACTACCTGCGCTGGGATTCGCTGGGTGAGTTCCTGGCCCTGGCCGCGTCGCTGGAACACCTGGGCAACCGCTACGACAACGCCGCCGCCCGCGTGCTGGCCAAGGCGCTGGACGAAGCCAACGGCCAGTTCCTGGACAACGACAAGTCGCCGTCGCGCAAGCTCGGTGGCATCGACAACCGCGGCAGCCACTTCTACATCGCGCTGTACTGGGCGCAGGCGCTGGCCGCGCAGGACGAAGATGCTGCCCTGAAGGCACGCTTCGCGCCGCTGGCCAAGGCACTGACCGACAACGAGCAGAAGATCGTTGAAGAGCTGATCGCGGTGCAGGGCAAGGCCGTGGACATCGGTGGCTACTACCGTCCGGACGTGGCCAAGGCGAGCAAGGCGATGCGTCCGAGCGCGACCTTCAGCGCCGCGCTGGAGCAGCTGCGCGGCTGATCCATCGCCGTCCGCGTGTGACTTCGGAACCCGCGCTTCGGCGCGGGTTTCTTTTTGCCTCCGGGGTCAGATCCCTTCTGCGCGCAGAGGAATCTGACCCCATTCCCCAGCGGCCAGAACCGTGACATCGGTCGGCTGTCGCAGTCTCGTCAAGACGGCATGAAACTTGCCCATGATGGCTGTCGCAGAACGGATATGAGTGGGTTCGCAATGGCCCTCAATCTGAGCAGTCGATCACGACGAAATTCGCCGGCAATGCCCTAGCCTTGGCGACGCGAGACCACCGGGGAGGTGGTCGCTCGGGGAACACGGATGGCACGCGTGCTGGTAGTGGGAACCGACATCCAGGGCGAGCACGCCCTGCTGCAGCGGCTGCGCCTGGCCTCGGCGCTGCCGGATGGCCAGATCCGTCGCAGCCAGGATCTGGACGACTGCGATCTGCTGGTCATCCGCGATACGCCCGCGCTGCGCAATGCGGCCCAGCGCATGCGCCAGCAGCGCCCGCGCCTGCACTGCTGGATCGAGGACATCGGTGGCCAGCTGCGCGACGGCGATGGCCACCAGGATGTACTCGACGATGGCGCCATCGGCCGCGCGCTGCGTGGCATGCAGCTGGCACCGGAGCCCTTGCCCATGCACACGCCTGCACCGATCCGCCTGGCCGATGGCGCGCACGCCATCACCCGCCTGCTGCGTGAGCGGCTGCCGCTGCGCCAGGGCCAGGTGCTGCTCAGCGATGCCGGTGAACCTCTGCTGCTGATGGACCTGGAGCACGACCACGGCGTGCTGCTGCAGGAACCGGCGGCGGCGCTGGTGGAGCGCCTGGCCGATGCGTTCGAGCGACTGCAGCTGGACGCGCTGACCCCGCAGCGCCTGCAGATGCTGGCGGGCAACCGGCCACGCCAGCCGCTGCGGCCGCTGTTGTGGCAGTGGGCGCAACGCAGCCGCCACTGGCAGGCACTGGACGAACGCCTGCGCGGTGCCCCGGTGAAGCTGCTGCGCTGGCCCGACTTCCGCGTGCTCGGCCACGATCACGATGGCTTCCGCCTGTGCTCGCTGCTGCTCAAGCGTGCCTGCACGGTTGAAGAATGCGCGACGCTGCTGGAACTTCCTGCGGCGGCGGTCCGCGATTTCATCCATGCCGCCTACCTGTGCGGCTACGCCCAACTGCAGGCGGCCCCGGCCACGCCCCGCCTGATGACAGGTGGGGCCGGCACCGGTACCGACAGCGGCCTGCTCGCCCGTCTGTGGCGGCACCTGCGCGGGAGCGAGCGCAATGCGTGAGCACAAGGTGGTGGTGCTGGGCGGAATGGGCAGTGGCAAATCAACGCTGGTGCGCAGCATCGCGGCCGGTGCGGTGATCGACACCGATGTGGCCAACAGTGACCGCCTCGGCGCTGACAAGGCATCGACGACCGTCGCACTGGACTATGCCGACATCGATCTACCCAACGGCGAGCGGCTGCGTCTGTATGGCACGCCGGGCCAGCAGCGCTTCGATTTCCTGTGGCCGATCCTGCTGCAGGGCGCGCGTGGCGCCGTGCTGCTGCTGGATGCGCGCCGCGCGGGCGTGGCGGCCGAACTGGAGGACTACCTGCAGGTGCTGCGCCCCTTCGCGCCGGCGCTGGCACTGGTGGTGGCCGTCACCCACCTTGACCAGGCGCCGCACGCAGCACCCGACGACTGGGCCGCACGCGCCTGCCTGGATGGGCAACCACTGCCGCTGCTGGCCGTGGACGCCCGTGACCGCGAACAGGGGTTGCTGCTGATGGATGTGCTGATGGGTGAGATGGAAGCGCACGCGCTGGTGGCTGCGCATGGCTGACGGGCAGGTGGCAGTGCTGCCCGATGCCGGTCAGCGCGAGCGCCTGCAACCGCTGTTGCAGGATCTGCGGCAGCGGGTGGAGGGGGTACGCACGGTGGTGCTGGCCAGCGTGGATGGCTTCGCCCTGGTCAGCGCCGGCGCCGAAGGACGCGGCGAACGGCTGGCGGCGATGACCAGCGCGATGCTGGCGCTGGCCGCAGCAGTGGGGCGGGAACTGGTGCTGGGTGATCTGCAGACGCTGATGCTGGAGGCCGCCGGCGGCAAGGTGTTGATGCTGGCCATCCAGGCCGAAGGGCGCGCACCGCTGCTGCTGATGGCGGCCTGCGACCAGCGCAGCGTGATCGGCCAGGTGCTGTGGCAGAGCAGGGAATGTGGCCAGGCGATCCTGGCCGAACTCGGCGGAGCGTGAGCCCATCCGCAGGGGACCGAGGGGCTCGAACCAACATTGAGAGGGGAGCGACGTGGCTGGATTGACTGAATCGTTGAACGCACTGATGGGCATCGACGGCGCGCAGGCAGTGGCGCTGGTCGACTACGAAAGTGGCATGCTGCTGGGCGAAGCCGGCACCGGCATGGACATGGAAGTGGCCGCCGCCGGCAACACCGAAGTGATCCGCGCCAAGATGAAGACCGCCGCATCGCTGAACCTCAACGACACCATCGAGGACATCCTCATTTCGCTGGGCAAGGCGTATCACATCATGCGCCCAGTGGCGAAGAAGAAGGGCCTGTTCTTCTACATCGTGCTGGACCGGACCAAGTCCAACCTGGCGCTTGCGCGGCGCAAGGTGCAGGACGTCGAGGCGGAACTGGCGATCTGAATCACCGACGTCTGTAGCGTCGAGCTCGCTCGACGGCTTTGGCTCCCCGTAGAGTCGAGCTTG
>NZ_JCAKRX010000014.1:0-128561 GCF_059515225.1 Stenotrophomonas sp. CS3K5 | reverse complement strand
CGCGAACCCACCCCGCCCGGCCTCTGAAAGTTTCTGGTTGCTTCCACCCACGGAAGAGAAAGAAGAAGTGCAAGAGCGGAAGCGGGTCGCTTCGCTCGACGGCCATCGGGGTCAGATCCGTTTTCCGCAGGAAAACGGATCTGACCCCTTCCTTCTTCATCCGACACCACAAACTGCTCTTGCTCCTGCCTTTGCCATCCGATCCGCCACATGAGCCTGTCGAGGCCGGGGCGGTGTGGGTTGGCAGGGGTGTCCGCGGCATGGATGCCGCGGCCAAGCCCCCAAGGACGGGTTTACGGCGTCCCCTGCCAGCCCACACCGCCCCGGCCCACCCACAGCATCATGAAGCGCCAGCGCTTCGGCTGTTGCAGTTGCCGTTGCCGTTGCCGTTGCCGTACGCCTCTGCGTGCCGCAGGCATCGGCCCTCCCACCACCCGCACCCGATACAATGGCGGTCTGCCGCATCCCGGCATCCCGTCCCTGAGCCAAAGAGTTGCCCATGTCCATCGTCCGCATGACCGACCTCGACCTCTCCGGCAAGCGCGTGCTGATCCGCCAGGATCTGAACGTGCCGATCGAGAATGGCCGCATCACTTCCGAACAGCGCATCACCGCTTCGCTGCCGACGCTCAAGCGCGCACTGGAGCAGGGCGCCGCGGTGATGGTCACCTCGCACCTGGGGCGCCCGAAGGAAGGCGTGTGGAGCGAAGCCGATTCGCTGGCTCCGGTCGCCGCCCGCCTGTCCGAGCTGCTCGGCCGCGAGGTTCCGCTGGTGCGTGACTGGGTTGACGGCGTGGACGTGCAGCCAGGCCAGCTGGTGCTGCTGGAAAACTGCCGCATGAACGTGGGCGAGGGCAAGGATGATGAAGCCCTGTCGAAGCAGTACGCCGCACTGTGCGATGTGTTCGTGATGGATGCCTTTGGTACCGCGCACCGCGCCCAGGCCTCCACCCACGGCGTCATCCGCTTTGCCCCGGTGGCCGCCGGCGGCCCGCTGCTGATGGCCGAGCTGGATGCGCTGGCGCAGGCACTGGACGCGCCGGCCAAGCCGTTGCTGGCCATCGTGGCCGGCAGCAAGGTCAGCACCAAGCTGGAACTGCTGGCCAATCTGGTTGGCAAGGTCGATCAGCTGATTGTCGGCGGCGGCATCGCCAACACCTTCATCGCCGCCGCCGGCTACAGCGTCGGCAAGTCGCTGTACGAACCGGACCTGCTGGATACTGCCAGGAAGATCGTGGCCGATGCCAAGGCGCGCGGCGCCGACATCCCGCTGCCGGTGGACGTGGTCACCGCCAAGCAGTTCCTGCCCGATGCCGCTGCCGAAGTGAAGGCGGTCGACGCCGTTGCCGAAGACGACCTGATCCTGGACATCGGCCCGCAGACCGCCGCGCAGTACGCGCAGCTGATCGAAAAGGCCGGCACTGTGGTCTGGAATGGCCCGGTCGGTGTGTTCGAGTTCGAAGCGTTCAGCAAGGGCACCGAAGCGCTGGCCCGCGCCATCGCCAGCTCGCCGGCATTTTCCATTGCCGGCGGTGGCGACACCCTGGCGGCGGTCGACAAGTTCGATATCGCCAAGGACGTCAGCTACATCTCCACCGGTGGTGGCGCGTTCCTGGAGTTCCTGGAAGGCAAGACCCTGCCGGCAGTGGCGGCACTGGAGGCGCGCGGCGCATGAGTGCCGACCCGCGCAGGGATGTCCTGTTCTTCGACCTGGACGGCACGCTGATCGATTCGCAGGTGGGCATCACCGCCTGCATCGCCTATGCGTTGCAGAAGATGGACCATCCAGTGCCGGCGCAGGACACGCTGCTGGGCTGGATCGGTCCGTCGCTGCGCACCACCTTCGCGCCGCTGTTTGGTGAACCGGCGCGTGTGGAGCAGGCGGTGGGCTATTACCGCGAGCGTTTCGACGCCGAAGGTTGGCGCGAGCACACCGTGTATCCGCAGATCGAAGACACCCTGCGCACACTGCATGGTCGCGGCCACCGCCTGGCGGTGGTTACGGCCAAGAACGAGCCGCACGCGCGCCGTATCCTCGCCCACCTGCCTTTTGGTGGGCTGTTCGAGGAGATCGTCGGTTCCACCCTGGACGGCTCACGCAGCCACAAGCCGGAACTGGTCGGAGAGGCGCTGCGCCGCCTGCGGGTGCAGCCGGCACAGTGCTGGATGATCGGCGACCGTCGCATGGACATCGAAGGCGCACGTCACCACGGCCTGCGCAGTGTCGGTGTGCTGTGGGGCTTTGGTGGCGAGGCCGAACTCACCGAAGCCGGTGCCGGCCAGCTGGCACGCGAGCCGGCGCAGCTGACGACGCTGCTGGCCTAACTTCCTGTAGAGCCGAGCCCATGCTCGGCTGATTGCGGCCCAAGGCCCAGCCGGGCATGGCCCGGCGCTACCGGTCTCCCTGCGCCAGCGTATGTCCGGGGCATGTCCGTTGCATGACCCGCGAAGTCAGGTGGCGCAAGGATGTAACCGTATACATGGGGCGTGAAGGATGTGCTAATTTCCGTTCTTTAACGGGAGAGGCCCCTTCACCATGTTCGAGCGTCAGCGTCGCACCAAGATCCTTGCCACCCTCGGTCCGGCCACTGATCCGCCGGGCGTGCTGGAGGATCTGTTCCGCGCCGGCGTCAACGTGGTGCGTCTGAACTTCAGCCACGGTGACCCGTCCGGCCAAGCCAAGCGTGCCGCCGAAGTGCGTGCCGCCGCGGCGCGCGTGGGCGTGGAAGTGGGCATCCTGGCCGACCTGCCGGGCCCGAAGATCCGCATCGAGCGCTTCGCCGAAGGCAAGGTGCAGCTGAAGGCGGGCGACCGCTTCGATCTGATCGCCAGCGAGAACGCCGGCCCGGGCAACGCCAGCCAGGTCGGCGTCAGCTACCTCGGCCTGCCGCAGGACGTCGGCCCCGGTGATGTGCTGCTGCTCGACGATGGTCTGATGCAGCTGCAGGTGGTGGAAGTGCAGGGCGACCGCATCGTCAACACCGTGCTCAACGATGGTGTGCTGTCCGACCGCAAGGGCCTGAACAAGCAGGGCGGCGGCCTGTCGCTGGGCGCGCTGACCGAGCGTGACAAGGAACTGATCGGCATCGTCGCCAAGATCGGCGTGGACTTCATCGCCGTGTCGTTCTGCCGCAACGCGCAGGACATGAACGATGCGCGCGAGATCGCCCGCTCGCACGGTTGCGATGCTGCCCTGGTGTCGAAGATCGAGCGCACCGAGGCGATCGAGAACCTGGAAGAAATCGTCGAGGCCAGCGACGTGGTGATGGTGGCCCGCGGTGACCTGGGCGTGGAAATCGGCGACGCCGAACTGCCGGGCCTGCAGAAGAAGATCATCAAGGCCTCACTGGCGCAGAACAAGGTGGTGATCACCGCCACGCAGATGCTGCAGTCGATGGTGGAAAGCCCGATCCCGACCCGCGCCGAAGTGCTGGACGTGGCCAACTCGGTCATCGACGGTACCGACGCGGTGATGCTGTCGGCCGAAACCGCCGCCGGCGCCTACCCGGTCAAGGCCGTGGAAGCGATGGCACGCATCTGCCTGGGCGCCGAGCGCCAGTTCCAGACCGAGACCGATTTCAACGCCTCGCCGCGCAATCTGGAGCGTGCCGACCAGGCCATCGCCATGGCCACCATGTTCCTGTCGCAGCACGTGGGCGTGCGCGCGATCGTGGCGATGACCGAATCCGGTGGCACTGCACGTTACCTGTCGCGTTTCCGCGCCAAGGCGCCGGTGTTCGCGGTGACCCGCCATGACGGCGCACGCCGGCAGATGGCGCTGATGCGCGATGTCTACCCGATCAACTTCGACAGCCGCGGGCTGACCCCGCGCGAAGCCGCACGGGGCAGCATCCGCCTGCTGGTGGAATCGGAGCTGCTGCAGGCCGGTGACCGCGTCGTATTCACCAGCGGCGAGCACATGGAGACGCTGGGCGCGACCAACACCCTGCGCCTGCTGGAAGTGGGCGAGGACGGCCGCGCCAGCGGCCTGGGCGACCTGTAAGCGGAACCGCCGGGTCAGGGTCAGAGCCCCATCGGGGATCCGACCCCGGGGTCGGATCCCCGCAGGGGCTCTGACCCCATGGCGCAGGACACGCGTTGTCCTGCGCGGACATTGGAATCGTTTCCATCCTGGCCTCGACGTCGAGGCAACGGGTGGCGGGGCTATACTTACGTTTTTCCCGCACCCGCCACAGGAAGTACATGAGCATCGAACAGCTGGCTGAAACCGCCCAGGCCATGGTTGCCCCGGGCAAGGGCATCATCGCGATCGACGAATCCACCGCTACCATCGCCAAGCGTTTTGCTGGCGTCGGCATCGAGAACACCGAGGAGAACCGTCGTGCCTACCGCGAACTGCTGCTGACCACGCCGAAGCTCAACGAGCACATTTCCGGCGCCATCCTGTACGACGAAACCATCCGCCAGTCGACCAAGGACGGCGTGCCGTTCGCCAAGTACATGGCCGACCACGGCATGATTCCGGGCATCAAGGTGGACAAGGGTGCGCACCCGCTGGCCGGCTGCCCGGGTGAGCTGGTGACCGAAGGCCTGGACGGCCTGCGCGAGCGCCTGCAGGAGTACTACAAGCTGGGCGCGCGCTTTGCCAAGTGGCGTGCGGTGATCAACATCGGCGAGAGCATTCCGTCGGGCACCTGCATCGAGTCCAACGCCCACGCGCTGGCCCGCTATGCGGCGCTGTGCCAGGAATGCGGCCTGGTGCCGATGGTCGAGCCGGAAGTGATCATGGACGGCGACCACGATATCGAGACCTGCTACGAAGTGACCGAAGCGACCCTGCGTTCGCTGTTCGATGCGCTGTACCAGCAGAACGTGCTGCTGGAAGGCACCATCCTGAAGGCCTCGATGGTCATCTCCGGCAAGGGCTGCGATGAGCAGGCCGACGTCGAGGAAGTGGCCGAATCGACCGTGATGTGCCTCAAGAGCACCGTGCCGGCGATCCTGCCGGGCGTGGTGTTCCTGTCCGGCGGCCAGACCGACGAACAGTCCACCGCACACCTGAACGCGATGAACCAGCTGGGCAACCTGCCGTGGCCGCTCAGCTTCTCCTACGGCCGTGCCATGCAGCAGGCCGCGCTGAAGCTGTGGGCCAAGGACATGAAGGGCAACTACGCTGCGGCGCAGAAGACCGTGTTCGAGCGCGCCAAGGACAACGGCCTGGCCGCGCTGGGCAAGTGGAACGGTTGATCCGTTCCATCGCAGGATGAACAGGGCAACGCCGGCATCACGCCGGCGTTTGCTTTTGCGGGTATCGTTTCCGCCCCCGCGTGCCCGGCCGGCATGCGGGAACTACATGGAAGGCCAAGGAGAAACAACATGCGTTTGGCAGCACTCACACTGGCCGTTGCCACGGCCCTGGTCGCCGGCGGTTGCAACCGCATCGGTGGCAGCGCGGATGCGGGCAAGGCCGCATCGCTGGAATTCGACAAGCCGGTGTCCGGCGAGATCACCTCGCGCAGCGGCATCAACTTCAACGACGGCAGCCATCACCAGCTCTACCAGATCACGCTGGCCGACAAGGATCTGGTCGGCCTGAAGCTGACCGGTGCACTGAGCGGCTCGATCGCCGTGTTCAGCAACGGCAGCCTGGTGTCCACCAGCAACACCGGCTACGAGCGCGAAGGTGACGTTTCGCTGGCCTTCCGTGCCAACGGTGGCGGCACCTACCAGGTGGCGGTCAACGCCGATGGCGCTACCGCCTTTGGCCCGTATCGCCTGCGCGCCGAGAAGCTGAAGCCGTATGACGGCAAGCCGCTGGTGGGCAGTGGCGAGGTGGTCGACATGCTGGCCAGCGATTCGCAGGACTACACGCTGCAGGTGGAGAAGGAAGGCCTGTACGAGATTCGCCTGGTGTCGGACGTGTTCGATCCGGTGCTGAAGCTGTCCGGTCAGGGCGTGGATGCCGAGAACGACGATGGCGGTGACAGCACCAACTCGCGCCTGAGCCTGTCGCTGAAGCCGGGCAAGTACACCCTGACCGCGCGTGGCCTCGGCAGCGGCGTCAATGGCATGTTCACCCTGACCGCCACACGCATCGAGCTGCCGGGCAATCTGGTCGAGCGTGACGGCAGCGCGCTGCCGAGCTCGGGCAGCGTCTACACCATGCTCGACAATGAGGGCCGCCGCCGCTTCCTGCTGACTCTGGATCGCCCGGCCGACGTGCGTCTGGATGCGATCTCCAGCCAGGTCGACACTGTGCTGCGCGTGGTTGGTGGCGACGTCGAGCTGAGCGACGACGATGGTGGCAATGGCACCAATGCGCGCCTGCAGCAAACGCTGCCGGCCGGTCACTACACCGTGGACGTGTCCAGCCTGAACGACGCTGCCGGTCTGGTGGAAGTGCGCGTGCAGGTGGAGGGTGCCAGCGCGGGTGCTGACGCCGCCGCGGCCGAAGACGCCGCCGAGGAAGCCGCCAGCCCATGAGGTAGATCCACGCCATGCGTGGATGACACTGGCCGCACAACGGAAAAGGCCGGGCAATGCCCGGCCTTTCTTCGTTCTCCCAACCCGTCGCTCAATGCGCGGCGGCCAGGCCTGCATCGCCCAGCGGCGGTAACATCGCGCCGCGCGGCTCGCTCTCCGGGCTCTGGCCCGCCGCAGCCAATGCCTGCTGATAGGCCTTGGCCGTGGCCGTATTGAAGGCGACCAGCACGATGCGCATCGGCTGCGCATGGCTGCGCTGCCACGCCAGCGTTTCGGTCACCGCGATCTGCGCGGCCTGGTACAGCGGATAGCCATACACACCGCAACTGATGGCCGGGAACGCGATCGACTGCACGCCCAACGACTCGGCCAGCTGCAGCGATTTCCAGTAGCAGTTGGCCAGCAGTGCCGGTTCGTCGCGCTGGCCGTCGTGCCAGACCGGACCGACCGTGTGCAGTACATGTCGCGCCGGCAACGCATAGGCACCGGTGGCGCGTACTTCGCCGGTCGGGCAGCGTACGCCCGGGCGCAGCTCCGGCAACTGCGCACATTCGGTCAGCAATGCGGCGCCGGCCGCGCGATGGATCGCGCCGTCGACACCGCCGCCACCGAGCAGTGTTTCATTGGCCGCGTTGACGATCGCATCCACCGCCAGGGTCGTGATGTCGCCCTGCCAAACTTCGATCTTCATGCGTCCGTCTCCTGCCTGTGAGGTGATCCGCGCAGCCTCTGCGCCGGCTGTTCCCACGGTAGGGGACAGGGCATCGATACTGCGTCATGACCGTCTCACGCGCTGCGATCCGACGGCCTTCACGCACGATGGCGGGCGACGCCTTCACGCAGGCTGAAGCAGAAAGGGGTCAGCGCCTTTTCCGAACGGAAAAGGCCACTGACCCCGGGTGTCACGGCAGGCCGGCCAACCAGTCGTCGTCGGAGCCCTCGTTCACGTCGGCAAACAGCGGCGTGGAGAAGTAGCGTTCGCCGGTGTCCGGCAGCATCGCCAGGATCACCGAGCCCGGTTCGGCGCGCGCCGCGACGTCCAGCGCGCTGGCCACGGTGGCGCCTGCGGAGATGCCGACGAAAATGCCTTCCTCGGCCGCCAGCCGGCGTGCGGTGGCAATGGCACGGTCGTCGTCGACCGACACCAGCTCGTCCACCACATCGCGGTTGAGCACGTCGGGCACGAAGTCCGGGGTCCAGCCCTGGATCTTGTGCGGCTTCCAGTCATCGCCCTTCAGCAGCGCGGCACCGGCCGGCTCGGTAGCGATGATGCGGGTCTGCGGGCGCGCGACCTTCAGTACTTCGCCTACGCCGGTGAGCGTGCCGCCGGTGCCCCAGCCGCTGACGAAGTAGTCCAGCCGCTTGCCGGCGAAGTCGCGCAGGATCTCGGCGGCGGTGGTGTTGCGGTGATAGGCCGGATTGGCCGGGTTGGCGAACTGGCTGGCCAGGAACCAGCCATGCTGCTCGGCCAGTTCACGCGCCTTGCGCACCATGCCGCTGCCACGTTCGGCGGCTGGGGTCAGGATCACCTTGGCACCGTAGGCGCGCATCAGTTTGCGGCGTTCCACCGAGAACGTCTCGACCATGGTCGCCACGAACTTGTAACCACGTGCGGCGGCGACCATCGCCAGCGCCACGCCGGTGTTGCCCGAGGTGGCCTCGACGATGGTGTCGCCCGGCTTGAGCAGGCCACGCGCTTCGGCGTCGAGGATGATCGCCAGCGCCAGGCGGTCCTTCACCGAGCCGCCGGGGTTGAACGACTCGACCTTGGCGTAGACGCTGACCTGTGGCGGCGCCAGGCGCTGCAGCCTGACGATGGGGGTGTTGCCGACGGTATCGAGGATGGAGTCGTACAGGGCCATGGATGCACTCCGGAAACGGGGCCGCGCCGGGGATCGGCGGGCAAAGGGGGAGGGCTGGCTGTTCAGGCCAGCGGCTGCCGGCTGACCGTAGCGCCGGCATATGACGCCCGGAAATGACCAGATACCTTTCTTAAACAACCTTTGGTTATAAGCTGGTGACGGCAATTGACCCTAGAGTGGACCTCCGCCCCATGCCGCCCGCCTGCCCATGACGCTGACCCAGCTGCGCTACCTGGTTGCCATCGCCGACGCTGAGCTGAACATCACGCTGGCCGCCTCGCGCGTGCACGCCACCCAGCCCGGCCTGTCCAAGCAGCTCAAGCAGCTGGAGGACGAGCTCGGCTTCCTGTTGTTCGTGCGCAAGGGGCGCAGTCTGGAATCGGTCACCCCGGCCGGCACCGAGGTCATTTCGCGTGCCCGTGCGGTGCTGGCCGAAGCCAACAACATCCGGACCTATGCGGCCAACCAACGCCGTGAAAGCCAGGGCCAGCTGATCCTGACCACCACCCACACCCAGGCGCGTTTCGTACTGCCGCCGGCGGTGGCGGCGATCAAGCAGGCCTACCCGCAGGTCAGCGTGCATCTGCAGCAGGCGGCCGAAGCCGATGCGCTGGACCGGTTGAAGCAGGGTGATGCCGATATCGCCATCATCAGTACGGCCGGCAGTGAACCGACCGATGGCATCGCGGTGCCGCTGTTCCGCTGGCGGCGATTGGTGGTGGTGCCCAAGGGCCACCCGCTGGACCGCGCCGGGCGCGTGCCGGACCTGGCCGCGCTGGCCCGACAACCGCTGATCAGCTATGAATCCTCCACGCGCCCGAACTCGTCGCTGCAGCGCGCCTTCGCCGCACATGGCCTGGTGCCCGATCTGGCGCTGACCGCGCTGGATGCCGATCTGATCAAGACCTACGTGCGCACTGGGCTGGGCGTGGGCCTGCTGGCCGAGATGGCGGTCAGTGCCAATGATGAAGACCTGAAGGCATGGCCGGCGCCGGATCCGATCAGTGAGTGCATCGCCTGGGCGGTGCTGCCGCGCGACCGGGTGCTGCGCGATTACGCGCTGGAGCTGGTGCATGTGCTGGCCCCGCAGATCGACCCGCGCGATCTGCGAAGGGTGCTGGATGGCAACCAGGCCGCCGCGTGGCCGGTGCCGCCGACGTGGGAATCGCTGACCCAGACCATCACGGTGTGAGGGGGGCGAGCAGGGCTGCGCCCTGCACCTGCTGCAAACCGGAGCAACAGCAACGTCAACGTCAAAAGCTCGCTATCCGTGGGATGGCGGGGCGGTGTCGGAGTGCGGGGACGCCGTGAACCCATCCCTGGGGGCTTGGCAGCCGCATCCATGCGGCTGACACCCCGCACTCCGACACCGCCCCACCTCTGAGAGATTCCGGCGGCTGGTGGTAGGTGTCGACCTTGGTCGACACATCTGTCAGATATCGAAATACATCTGGGGTCAGATCCGTTTTCCTTCGGAAAACGGATCTGACCCCAAAAGCCGTTCCAACAGCTCGCAGAAAACTGTCGAAGGCGAGGTGGGTCCGGTTGCGGGGGCGTGAGCGCCATGGATGGCGCGACCGAGCCTCCATGGACGGATTCACGGCGTCCCCCGCAACCGGACCTACCCCGCCTACCCACAGGAAACTGCTTTTGCTTTTGTTGTTGCTTCGGCTCTTGCCGTGGTCTCTGCGGGTGCAGGGCGCAGCCCTGCCGATGAACCCCTCCTGCGACGGTTCGTCGCACGGGCATCCCGGCAGCCGGCTCTACACTAGCGCGGTGCCCCGCCTGTCCCGCCCGCAACGCCTTCTGCTCCAGCTCGCCGTCCTGGCGACGCTGCTGATGGTGCTTGCGCCACTGGTCAGCCGCGCGCTGCAGGCGCCGCCGATGGACCACGCGGCGGTGGAGGGCATGGATCACGCCGCAATGGGCCATGACATGCACGACATGGCCATGGCCGGGCACGATCAGCACAACGCTGCGACAACAGCACCCAGTCGGCCGGCCGATCCCCACGCCATGCACGGCGAAGCCTGCGAATACTGCGTGCTGGCCATGCGCCTGCTGCCCTGGCTGGCGGTGCTGGTGCTGCTGTTGCCGCTGCTGTGGCGGCCGCGGCTGACCTTCGCGTGGGCGCAGCAGCTGCTGCCGGCGCTGCGCTGGCCGGCACATGCCGCGCGTGGGCCGCCGCGCCGCTCCATCGTCCGCTGATGTCCCCATTAATCTGCCGCACGACGTCCGCAGGGACGCCGTGCGCGCTTGCGTACCCTGGAGCTGTTCCGATGAAAATGACTTCCCGCCCTGCGGGCGCCTGCGCGCGCCTGCCGGTTGCCCTCGGCCTGGCCGTGGCCGCGTCACTGGCACACGCTGCGCCTGCCGAAGAAGCGCGCACCCTCGATACGCTGGTGGTCACCGCTGCCGCGCCGTCTTCGCCGCTGCACTGGGAGACCGATCCGCGCCTGCCCCGGCAGCCGGTACCAGCCAGTGACGGCGCCGACTACCTGAAAACCGTTCCCGGCTTCTCCGCCATCCGCAATGGCGGCACCAATGGGGACCCGGTGCTGCGCGGCATGTTCGGTTCGCGCCTGAACATCCTCAGCAACGACGGCAACCTGATCGGTGCCTGCCCCTCGCGCATGGACAATCCGCTGTCCTACATCGCGCCGGAAAGCTTCGACCGGCTGATCATCATCAAGGGGCCACAGAGCGTGCGCTGGGGCGCCGGTGCCTCGGCCGGCACCGTGCGCTTCGAACGCGATACGCCACGCTTCGAGGAACCGGGCCTGCGCGCCGATGCCAGTGCCCTGGTTGGTTCGCGCAACCGCAATGACCAGGTGCTGGACCTGACCCTGGGCAACCCGACTGGTTACCTACGCGCCAGCGGCAACCGTTCCGAGGCCGATGACTACAAGGATGGCCACGGTGAGGTGGTGCCGTCGAAGTGGCGCAAGTGGAATGGCGACGTGGCCGTCGGCTGGACGCCGGATCCGGACACGCTGCTGGAAGTCTCCGCCGGTGCCGGCGATGCGATCGCGCGTTATGCCGGGCGCGGCATGGACGGTGCCGCGTTCGAGCGAACCAGCTACGCGGCGCGTTTCGAGAAGCGCAACCTGCCCGGTGCCTGGGACACGTTGCAGGCCAATGTGTACTACAACGAAGCCGACCATGTGATGGACAACTACACGCTGCGCACGCCGAATCCGCACAGCATGATGCCGATGCCGATGGCATCGAACGTGGACCGCCGTACCCAGGGCGGCCGCGTCAGTTCCGAGTGGCGCTGGCAGGACGTGCAGCTGGTGGCCGGTGTGGACGGCGAGGACAGCCGTCATCGTGGCCGCATGGGCATGGGCCGTGACACCTACAGGCAGGCCGACTGGCAGACCGATGCCAACTTCAGTCGCTATGGCCTGTTCACCGAACTGACACTGGGCGCTGGCAGCGACCAGCGCTGGATCAGTGGCCTGCGCATCGATCGCGCCAGCGTGCGCGATGAGCGGCCGTCGATCCGCGGCATGATGGGCAACCTGCCCAACCCGACCGCGGGCCAGCGCCGCAAGGAATGGCTGGGCAGCGGCTTCCTGCGCTACGAGCAGGACCTGGCCGACGGCCTGACCTGGTACGCCGGCCTCGGCCACAGCCAGCGCATGCCCGACTACTGGGAGCTGTTCTCACCCGATCATGGCCCGGCCGGTGCACCGAACGCGTTTGCCGGCATCCAGCCCGAGCGCACCACCCAGCTCGACATCGGCCTGCAGTACAAGGGGCCGCGCGTGCAGGCCTGGGTCTCGGCCTACGCCGGGCAGATCCATGACTACATCCTGTTCACCTATCACGGCAGCGGCATGATGGGCATGAGCCAGGCCAGCAACATCGATGCGCGCATCGCCGGCGCCGAGGCGGGTCTGGATGTGCGCGTGGGCGCGCAATGGAAGCTGGGCGGTACATTGGCCTATGCCTGGGGCGAGAACCGCGACCAGCAGCGTCCGCTGCCGCAGATGCCGCCGCTGGAAGCGCGCCTGAGCGCGAACTGGGAAGGCCAGCGCTGGAGTGCCGGTGCATTGGTGCGTGCCGTGACCCAGCAGCATCGTGTCGCAGATGGACAGGGCAACGTGGTGGCCCAGGACCTCGGGCCGAGCGCGGGGTTCGCCACCCTCGCACTCAATGCGGCCTACCGCTTCAATCCGCAGCTGCAGCTCAGCGCCGGCGTCGACAACCTGTTCGACCGTGCCTACAGCGAGCATCTGAACCTGGCCGGCAGTGCCGACTTCGGCTTCCCGGCCGATCCGGTCCGCATCAACGAGCCCGGTCGCAGCGTCTGGATGAAGGTGAATTACCGGTACTGATCCGCCGGGCATGGCCCGGTGCTACCCATGCACCGGGCAAAAAAACGGGGCCGGATCCCCGCCAGGATCCGCCCCCACCCGACGCCCTCTGTCGGGCACCTTCGACTCTACGATGACAGCGCAGTCGATGGGGCACCGGATACACCCCGACACACGCCGACACCGCGCCCTTCAGCCTTGCACGGAACGGGTTCAAGGCGCCATCGCAATATCGGTTCCACGACGGTAAACGCTTGGCACATACCGCTTTTGCGGGCCCTTGCCTACACTCGGCGGCCGTGGATCAATCAGGACCGTTCATGTTGGCTCGTATCGCTTCGACCCTGGCCTTCGGCCTCAGCCTGGCCGTGCTGGCCGGGTGCGCAGGCAAACCGGAGGCCGCCGCACGCCGGCAGGGGGAAGCGGTGCCGGTCACCGCGCAGGTCGTGCAGTCCAGGCCGTGGAATGACACCCTGCAGGCGCTGGGCACGGCCAAGGCGCGCGAGTCGATCAGCGTCACGGCCAAGGTCAGCGAGATCGTCGAGAAGGTGCATTTCGAGAGCGGCCAGCACATCGCCGCTGGTGCGCCGATCGTGACCCTGCGCGGGCAGGCTCAGGAAGCGGCGCTGGTACAGGCGCAGGCTACCTTCCACGAAGCCGACCGGCTGTACAAGCGCCAGCGCGAGCTGGCCACGCAGCGGCTGGTGTCCAGCGCCACGCTGGATACGCAGAAGTCGATCCGCGATGCCGCCGAGGCGCGGGTGACCCAGATGCAGTCGGACATCGGTGACCGTCGTGTGCGCGCACCGTTCGCCGGCGTGCTCGGCATCCGCCAGGTCAGCCCGGGCACGCTGCTGACACCGACCACGGTGATCGCCACGCTCGACGACATCGAGCATATGCATGTTGATTTCCAGGTGCCGGAAGTGGAACTGGCCGCGCTTGGTGTCGGTGACAAGGTCAGTGCCACCAGCGTGGCGTGGCCGGGCCGCAGCTTCGAGGGTGTGGTCAGCACCATCGACGCGCGCATCGACCCGGCCACCCGCGCGGTGACCGTGCGCGCCGACTTCGCCAACGGCGACCACGCGCTGCGCCCGGGCATGCTGCTCGATGTGCGCCTGTTCCGGCCCGAGCGCCCGGCGCTGGTGGTGCCGGAAATCGCCGTGGTGCAGGTTGGCCGCGATACCTTCGTTTACCGCATCAAGGCCGATGAAAGCGTCGAGCGCGTGGATGTGGTCACCGGTGCACGCCGCGCCGGCGTGGTGGAAATCAAGCAGGGCCTGGACGCCGGCCAGCGCATCGTGGTCGACGGCACCGGCAAGCTGCGCCCGGGCCTGAAGGTCGCGGCCAAGGACGCCGCACCTGCCAGCGGTGCGAAGCCGGCTGACGCGCCGGCGCCGGTCACAGCCGAGGGCCACGGCGGATGAAGCTGTCCGACATCTCCATCCAGCGGCCGGTGTTCGCCGTGGTGATGAGCCTGCTGCTGCTGGTGCTGGGCGTGATGTCGTTCACCCGGCTGACCCTGCGCGAGCTGCCGGCCATCGATCCGCCGATCGTCTCGGTGTCGGTGGACTACACCGGCGCGTCGGCGGCGGTCATCGAAAGCCGCATCACCCAGGTGCTGGAAGATGCGCTGGCCGGTATCGAAGGCATCGATACGATCAATGCGCGCAGCACCAATGGCCGCTCGCAGGTCAGCATCGAATTCACCTCCAACCGCGATATCGAAGCGGCGGCCAACGACGTGCGCGATGCGGTCAGCCGCGTCGCCGACCGCATGCCGGAAGAAGCGCGGCCGCCGGAAATCGCCAAGGTCGAAAGCGATGCCGACCCGATCATCTGGTTCAACATGGTCTCCTCGACCATGGACACGCTGGAACTGAGCGACTACGCCGACCGCTACGTGGTCGACCGCTTCTCCAGCCTCGATGGCGTGGCCCAGGTCCGCATCGGTGGCCGCCAGCGCTACGCAATGCGCATCTGGCTGGACCGTGACCAGCTGGCCGCGCGTGGGCTGACCACCGGCGATGTGGAAACCGCACTGCGCAACGAGAACGTCGAACTGCCGGCCGGTCGCATCGAGTCGACCGACCGCGATTTTACCCTGCGCGTGGAGCGCAACTACATCAAGCCCGAAGACTTCGCGACCATCCCGCTGGGCAAGGGCCGCGACGGCTATGTGGTGCGCATGGGCGACGTGGCGAAGATCGAGCTGGCCTCGGCCGAGCGTCGCGCCTACTACCGCAGCAACGGCGAGCCGGGCATCGGCCTGGGCATCGTCAAAACCTCCACCGCCAACTCGCTGGACGTGGCGCGCACCGCGCGTGCCGAAGCCGAGCGCGTGGCGCTGTCGTTGCCCAAGGGCACGCAGATCTTCGTGGCGTTCGACAACACCACCTTCATCGAAGCCGCTGTAGACCGCGTCTACGCCACGCTGGTGGAGGCGATGATCCTGGTGCTGGCGGTGATCTGGCTGTTCCTCGGCAGCTTCCGCGCCGCGCTGATTCCGGCGGTGACCGTGCCGGTCTGTCTGGTGGCCGCCTTCATCGCGCTGTATGCGTTCGACTTCTCGATCAACCTGCTGACCCTGCTGGCGCTGGTACTGTGCATCGGCCTGGTGGTGGACGATGCAATCGTGGTGGTGGAGAACGTGCAGCGCCGCATCGATCTGGGTGAGCCACCGCTGGTGGCCTCCAAGCGCGGCACTGCGCAGGTCGCCTTCGCGGTCATCGCCACCACCGCCGTGCTGGTGGCGGTGTTCCTGCCGGTCGGCTTCCTGGAAGGCAATACCGGACGATTGTTCCGCGAACTGGCGGTGGCGCTGGCCGCGGCGGTGGCGCTGTCTGCATTCGTGGCGCTGACGCTGACGCCGATGATGGCCTCCAAGCTGCTCAAGCCGCACACCGGTCAGGCACCGCGTGGCCTGCATGGCTTCATCAACCGCAACCTGGAACGCCTGGCATCGGGCTATGGCCGCGTGCTCGACCACCATGTCGACCGCACCTGGATCTACCTGCTGGTGATGGTGGCCGCGCTGGCTGCCAGCTGGGGCCTGCTGAAGCTGCTGCCGTCGGAGCTGGCGCCGGCCGAAGACCGCGGTTCGTTCCAGATCATGATCGACGGCCCGGAAGGCGCCGGCTACGACTACACCGTGCAGCAGGTGCAGCAGGTGGAAGCGCTGCTGGCACCGCATGTCGGCGCCGACAAGACCATCGCCCGTGCCAACCCGCGCGTGCCCGGCGGCTTCGGTGCCAGCGAGGAAATGCACACCGGCCGCGTCAGCATCTTCCTGCAACCGTGGCGCCAGCGCAGTGAGGCCACGCCGGATGTGGCCAATGAACTGCAGAAGGAACTGGACACGATCCGCGGCGTGCGCGTGCGTACCCAGGTCGGCGGCGGGCTGGTGCGCAGTGGCGGCCAGCCGTTCCAGATCGTGCTCGGCGGCCCGGAATATGCCGAGATCGCGCAGTGGCGCGACCGCATCCTGCTGCGCATGGCCGACAATCCCGGCCTGGTCGGCCCCGACTCGGACTACAAGGAAACCCGGCCGCAGATGCGGGTGAACATCGACCGCCAGCGTGCGGCCGACCTTGGCGTGCCGGTCACCGCGATCGGTTCGGCGCTGGAAACCATGATGGGTTCGCGCCGCGTCACCACCTTCGTCGACAACGGCGAGGAGTACGACGTGCTGGTGCAGGCCGGCCGCGATGGCCGCGCCAGCCCAGCCGATCTGGCCGCGATCCGCGTGCGTGCCACCTCCGGCGAGCTGGTGCCGCTGTCCAACCTGGTCACGCTGAGCGAAGTGGCCGAGGCCGGCACCCTGAACCGCTTCAACCGCCTGCGCTCGATCACCATCACCGCCGGGCTGGCACCGGGCTATCCGCTGGGCGAAGCCATCGCCTGGGCGCAGAACGTGGCCCGCGAGGAGCTGCCGCAGTACGCGCAGGTGAACTGGAAGGGTGAGTCGCGCGAATACCAGAGCGCTGGCGGCGCGGTGCTGCTGACCTTCGCCATGGCCCTGCTGGTGGTGTACCTGGTGCTGGCCGCGCAGTTCGAAAGCTTCATCCACCCGCTCACCATCATGCTGACCGTGCCGCTGGGTGTGCTCGGTGCGCTGGTCGGGCTGTGGGTGAGCGGGGGCACGGTGAACCTGTTCAGCCAGATCGGCATCGTCATGCTGGTCGGCCTGGCGGCGAAGAACGGCATCCTCATCGTCGAATTCGCCAACCAGCTGCGCGACGACGGGCGCACCGTGCGCGAGGCGATCATCGAATCGGCGATGGTGCGCCTGCGCCCGATCCTGATGACCTCGATCGCCACCGTGGTCGGTGCGATCCCGCTGGTGGTGGCCGGTGGTCCCGGCTCGGCCAGCCGTGGCACCATCGGTATCGTGATCATCTTCGGCGTGACCCTCTCGACGTTCCTGTCGCTGTTCGTGGTGCCGGCGTTCTACGCGCGGCTGGCCCCGTACACCCGTTCGCCGGAAGCAGTGAAGCGCGAACTGGAGAAGCAGGAAGCCGAGTCGCCCTCGGTCGGCGGCCATGCCTGACCCTCGCGCCGGCGGGGTGCCTGACGGGGTCGGTTCCCTTTCCCAACGGGAAAGGGCTCTGACCCCACCGCTGCAAGGCGACGGCTTCCAACTGCGCCCCTGGCGCCCCGACGATCTGGAATCACTGCTGCGCCACGCCAACGACCCCGACGTATCGCGCGGTCTGCGCGACCGCTTCCCGTACCCCTACACGCGTGCCGACGGCGAGGCCTTCCTCGCCGGTCGCGTGCTCACGCCGGGCACCCTGAACCTGGCCATCGAGATCGACGGCCAGGCCTGCGGCAGCGTCGGTGCGCAGCAGGGCAGCGCCGAGCGCGGTCATATGGCTGAACTTGGCTACTGGCTGGGCCAGGCCCATTGGGGCCAAGGCCTGATGACCCGCGTGGTCGGCCTGTTCGCGCCGTGGGTGATGGACGAACTGCGCCTGTTCAGGCTGCAGGCCGGGGTGGTCGACTTCAACCTCGGCTCGGCGCGGGTGCTGGAAAAGAACGGCTTCCAGGAAGAGGGGGTGGATCGCTGCGCGGTCTACAAGCGCGGCGTGCTGCACGACCTGCGCCGCTTCGCCCGGGTGCGCACGCAGCTGCCCTGACGCGCGGGCGGGTCGCTGTAGAGCCGAGCCCATGCTCGGCTGCCCCCCGGGGCCCCAAGCCGAGCATGGGCTCGGCTCTACAAAACAGCGCTACCGCAGCGGCCTTCGATCAGGGAGAATCGACCGGTCCCTTCCAGCCGACGGGACGTCCTTACAACCCGCCGACTGGAGAGAGCGCGCGTGGAAGCTACCGTACATTTCATCAACAGCATCATCTGGAGCAAGGCACTGATCTTCGTGTGCCTGGGCGCCGGCCTGTTCTTCAGCCTGCGCACGCGCTTCATGCAGATCCGCGGCTTCCTCGAGATGTGCCGCCTGACCGTCAAGGGCGAGAAATCCGATGCCGGCGTGTCCTCGTTCCAGGCCCTGGCCATGTCGATGGCCGGTCGCATGGGCATCGGCAACATCGCCGGCGTGGCCACCGCCATCGCCTTCGGCGGCCCCGGCGCGATCTTCTGGATGTGGGTGATGGGTTTCCTCGGCGCGTCCACCTCGTACGTGGAATGCACCCTGGCGCAGATCTACAAGACCAAGGACGCCGAAGGCCGCTACCGCGGTGGCCCGGCGTACTACATCGAAAAAGCGATGGGCCTGAAGTGGTACGCGCTGGCCTTCGCCGTCGCCACGATCATTGCTGCCGGCTTCCTGATGCCGGGCGTGCAGGCCAATGCCATCGCCGACAGCATCATCAATGCCTGCCGTGGTACCGCGCTGTGCGGCCCGCTCGATGGCCAGGCCTTCGGCATGGAATCGGTGCAGGCGCTGAAGCTGGGCATCGGCATCGTGGTAGCCCTGCTGCTGGGCGTGGTGATCTTCGGTGGCGTCAAGCGCATCGCCAACTTCGCTGAAGTGGTGGTGCCGTTCATGGCCGCCGGCTTCATCCTGATGGCCATCATCATCATGATCATCAACTACGACCGCGTGCCGGAGATGTTCAACATCATCTTCAGCAGTGCCTTCGGCACCCACGCTGCGTTCGGAGCGATGATGGGCCTGGCGGTGGAGTGGGGCATCAAGCGCGGCATCTATGCCAACGAGGCCGGCCAGGGCTCGGGCCCGCATGCGGCCGCCGCCTCGGAAGTCTCGCACCCGGCCAAGCAGGGATACGTGCAGGCCTTCGCCATCTACTTCGACACCATGATGGTGTGCACCGCCACCGCGTTCCTGATCCTGGCCAGCGGCACCTACAACGTGTACTCGCCGGTGGCCGGCGGCGCACCGATCTTCCAGGGCCTGGCCGGCATTCCCGAAGGCGCCGGCTATGCGCAGGCGGGCGTGGAAGCAGTGCTGCCGGGCTGGGGTTCGGCGTTCGTATCGGTGGCCATCTTCTTCTTCGCCTTCACCACCATCATGGCGTACTACTACATGGCCGAGACCAACCTCAGCTATGTGAACCACAACAGGAAGCGTCCGCTGACCGTGCTGCTGCTGCGCCTGGGCATCATCGGCATGGTGGTGTTCGGCGCGTTCCACAATGCAACCCTGGCCTGGGCGCTGGGTGACATCGGCGTAGGCCTGATGGCCTGGCTGAACATCATCGCCATCCTCATCATCCAGAAGCCGGCGATGCTGGCCCTGCGTGACTACGAACGACAGAAGAAGCTGGGCCTGGATCCGGTGTTCGACCCTGATGCTCTTGGCATCAAGAACGCCGATTTCTGGCGCCAGCGCAAGCAGGAGAGTGTGTAAGTGAACAACCCTTGGAACAACCGCCGCCCGTCCGCCCGTCCGCCGCGTGCAACCCCGTTGCCGCGCCCGGAGGTGCCGGCCACGGGCGGTGGCGGGCGTGGCGGCAGCGATGAGCTGCGCCTGTACGGCCTCAATGCCGTGCTGGCCGCGTTCGAAGCGCGGCCGCAGGCGCTGCGCAAGCTGTACCTGCTGGAGGCACGTATTCCGCGCCTGCAGCCGCTGTTGAAGTGGTGCGTGGCCAACCGCGTGGGCTACCGCGTGGTCGAGGATGGCGATCTGAACAAGCTCGCCGGCACCACCCATCACGAAGGCGTGGTGGCCGACGTGCTGCGCGCACCGGCACTGCCGCTGGCGCAGTGGCTGCAGCAGGTGGGTGATGGCCCTGCGCTGGCGCTGTGGTTGGACGGTGTGGGCAATCCGCACAACCTCGGCGCGATCCTGCGCTCGGCCGCGCACTTCGGCGCCAAGGCGCTGCTGCTGCCGGCCGGCAGCACGCTGGCCCTGTCCGGCGCCGCCGCGCGCGTGGCCGAGGGCGGTGCCGAGGCGGTGCCGCTGGTGCAGCTGCCGGAGACCGCACAGGCGATGGCGCAGCTACGCGCTGCCGGTTTCGGCCTGGCCGCGACCCTGGTTGAAGGTGGTGATGACGTATTCCGGGCGCCGTTGCCGGCACGCTTGGTGTATGTGATGGGCGCCGAAGGTGAAGGCATGGACCGCAGCCTGGCCGCGCAATGCGACCTGCAGGTCTCCATTCCTGGCAGCGGCGCGGTGGAGAGCCTGAACGTGGCCTCGGCCACCGCGGTGCTGCTGGCGCAGTGGGCGAGTCGCCGCGGTTGAGTGACGCCCGGTGGGTGCGAACCTTGGTTCGCACCGCCGCTGCTGCTGCGCTCGCCGGGCATGGCCCGGCGTTACCGCATCATTCGTTCGGCGGCGTGGTCGCCTTCGCCTCACTGCCGAAGTTGCCATCGGCTTCGGCAGCCAGATAGGCAAACACGGTGTACGCGGCCACGTTCTGCGCCAGCGCCTTCGGGTCGATCTTGTCCAGCGTGTCGTCGGCGGTGTGGTGCAGGTGGAAGTAGTCCGATCCATCCTGCGCCAGCCACGCCCATGCGCCACCCTTGGCTGCCAGCGGGCCGACGTCCGGGCCCGGGCCACCCTTGTCGGCCTGGTATTCGATGCCCAGCGGCTTCATTACTTCGGCAATCTGCTTCGTCGCTTCGCGCGAACCTTCCGGATTCGGCGAACCGGTATTGAAGGCATAGATGCGGCCGGCGCCGAAGTCGCTCTCGGCGGCCAGCTGGTGCAGGGCCACGTCCTTGGCATGCGCTTCGGCGTAGGCCTTGCCGCCATACAGGCCCTGTTCTTCGTTGGCGAAGGCAATCACGCGGATGGTGCGCTTCGGTGCCTGCTTGAGCTGGCCGATCAGGTGGCCGGCGGCCATGGTGATGCCCACGCCTGCGCCGTCATCGACGGCACCGGTGCCCAGGTCCCACGAATCCAGGTGGCCACCAATCACCACCACTTCCTTCGGCAGGCTGCGGCCGGTGATCTCGCCGATCACGTTGTACGACGTCGCCGTGCCATCCCAGCCGCAATCCAGCGCCACCTTCACCGTGGTGCTGCCACGGGCCAGCAGGCGCGCCAGCTGGTCGGCATCGGGCACCGACAGCGCGGCCGACGGCACCGGGGTCAGGCCATCATCGAAACGGGTGATGCCGGTGTGCGGCACGCGGTGCGAGTCGGTACCGGCCGAGCGCATCAGGAAGCCGACCGCGCCCTTGCGGATCGCTTCGGAAGGGCCCTTGCTGCGGATCGCGCCGCCCCGGCCGTAGTCGCGGCCATCGCGGAACGGCAGCATCTGGTAATCGACGAAGGCGATCTTGCCCTTCAGTGAACCGGCCGGCGCAGCCTGCAGCGCGGCCAGGTCGGCGAAGCGCACCACCTCCGCTTCCACGGTGCCGCCGGGGCTGCCACCCAGTGCGGTGATCTGCAACGGCTGCGGGTGCTTGCCGGTTACGGCGGCGTGCTCACTGCGGCGTTCCCATTTCGGGAAGGTCACCGGTTCCTTCCACACCTTGTCAAAGCCCAGGGCTTTGAACTTGGCTTCGGCCCAGGCCACGGCGCGAGCGTCGGCTTCGCTGCCGGCGATGCGCGGGCCGATCTCGGTGGTCAGCGATTCGACCACCTTCCAGCCGGTGTCGTCGGCCAGCGCCTGGTCGCGCAGCTGCGCGGCGGTGGCCAGCGAGGCCGGGGGCAGGGTGGTGGTGCGCGGCGCCGCGAAGGCCGGGGCGGCCAGCAGGGCGAGGGAGGATGCGATGGCAAGGACGCGGCGACGCATGGGCAACTCCGGAAGGGACCAAGCCTTGGAGCTTAACAGTCGTTCAGGCCGGCGCATGGGCGGGAGGTCATGGCTGGCGCGAACGCTGTTTTCCGCCACGACCGGCAAAGCGAAAGCCCCGCCGGAGCGGGGCTTTCGCGTGCCTCTGCGTAGCGCCGGGCCATGCCCGGCGAGCGCAGCGGCAAGATGGCGTCCCGCCGGGCATGGCCCGGCGCTACCACCTTATTTCTTCAGGCTGTCGCGGATCTCGCGCAGCAGCACCACTTCCTCGGCCGGTGCGGCCGGGGCGGCTTCCTTCTTGCGCGACAGGCGGTTGATCACCTTGATCACCAGGAAGATGGCAAAGGCCACGATCACGAACTGGATGACGGTGTTGATGAAGTCGCCGTAGCCAACCACCACCGCCGGGATTTCCTTGCCATCCGGGCCAAGCCGGGCCGGCGACAACGTCCAGGCCAGGCTGGAAAAGTCCACGCGGCCGATCAGGTAACCCAGCGGCGGCATGATGATCTTCTCCACCAGCGCGGTGACGATCTTGCCGAAGGCTGCGCCGATCACCACGCCGACGGCGAGGTCGATGACGTTGCCGCGCATCGCGAATTCCTTGAACTCGGTGAGCATTCCCATTGTTGTTTTTCTCCGGTGGGGGGAAGTGGACAGCGCGCAGGGTAGCGCAGGTGATGTCAGCCGGCGATCACGCCGTGGCGCTCGGCCACGTTCTCCAGGCGCGCACTGAAGCGGTCGCCGGGCTTGAGCGCGGCCACGCCAGAGGGAGTGCCCATGAACACCAGGTCGCCGGCACGCAGCTGCCACAGCTTGGACAGCTCGTGCAGGATCTCCGGCACGTTCCAGATCATCTGGTCCAGCAGCGCCTGCTGGCGCACCTCACCGTTGACCTCCAGTGACAGGTTCAACGCGGCCAGATCGCCCACTTCGGCGGCATGCACGATCTCGCTGATCGGCGCGGAGGCATCGAAGCCCTTGGCCGAATCCCACGGGTGGCCCTTTTCCTTGGCGGCGGCCTGCAGGTCGCGGCGGGTGAGGTCCAGGCCCACGGCATAGCCGTAGACCAGCGCATCGGCGTCGGCCACGGCCAGCTCACCGGCCGGTGCGTCACGGCCGATCGCCACCACCAGCTCCACTTCGTGGTGCAGGTTGGTGGTCGCCGGCGGGTAGGGGATGGCATCGTCGTGGCCGACCACGATCGCATCGGCCGGCTTGCAGAAGAACATCGGGCGGCCGCGGTCATCGGCGGCCGGCACTGCGGCGCCCATTTCGCGGGCATGGTCGGCGAAATTGCGGCCGACGCAGTAGACGCGGTGCACGGGGAAACTGCCACCGCCGACCACCGGTACACGGGGCAGGGCTACGGCAGGAATCACATCGGAGACATCGGACATGCGGGCATCCAGGAAGGGCGTGCCTGCAGTCTAGAACGCATGGCGCCCGCCGTCAGCGGGCGCGAAAGGCGCGGCTCAGCGCGAGGCCGGCAGTACCGGCTTGCGCACCACGCGGTACTCGCCCTCGACCACGGTCGGATCGACCGGACGCGCGCTGCCCGGCTTGCGCGAAGCCAGCAGCTTCCACGCCAGACCGACCAGGATCATCGCTGCACCCACGAACACACCGATGAACACCATCGCGGCCAGGATCGCCAGGCCGAGCAGGCCCACGGCAACGCGCACCAGCGGGTGGCGCGGCTTGCGCGGCGCGAACAGGGTGCGGAACTGGGTAAAGGCGGATGCGCGATTGAACATGGCGGCTCGATAGGCTGGGATCAGCGAAACCAGAGTATCGGGAGGTGCCACTGTCATTGAGTGAAAAACTCGTTAAATATAGCCGAGGCTTATTACCAATCAATGACTTGTGTTCATGTCGCAGCCAGTCACCTGAGCAGGCATGCGACAATTCCGCTTTACCGCCCGAGCCTTCGCCATGACTACCGCTGCTGCCCTGATCGCCCTTGAAGCCATTGCCGATGGTGCGTTTGCCGAGGTCGAAGCGGTGGTTGATGGCGATGCCGAATCGCTGCTGCTGTATCGCGACGGCGAGCAGGTGCGCGCCTTCCTGAACATCTGCCCGCATGCCGGCCGCCGCCTGGACTGGGCGCCGGGCCAGTTCCTGAAGAGCCGCGAGGGCCATCTGGTGTGTGCCGCGCACGGTGCCTCGTTCGCGCTCGACAGCGGCGACTGCATTGCCGGCCCCTGCAAGGGCGACCGCCTGCGCGCGGTGCCGGTGGATATCCGCGACGGGCAGGTCTACCTGGCCTGAGGCCAGAAGCAGTCGAGCATGGCTCGACGCTACAAAGTCCGTGTCGACCAAGGTCGACAGCTGCCAGAACGGGATCCGTGCCGACCAACGGTCGGCACCCATCACCAGCCGCGTGAAACTGTCGAAGGCGGGGCACTGTGGGTTTGCGGGGTGTGAGCGGCATGGATGCGGCGACCAAGCCCCCATGGATGGGTTTACGGCGTCCCCGCAAACCCACAGTGCCCGCCATCCCACGGAATGCACGCTGTTGCTGTTGAGGTTACCGGCCAGCGGCCGGGTGCACGGCGCAGCCCTGCCGATCAATCCCCTCAGAACATCAGGTTGATCATCAGCACCACCACCAGCGTGTAGATCAGCGACAGCGGTCCGCCGACCCGCCACATCTCGCGCGGGGTGTAGTTGGCCGGGCCGGTGATCATCGAGATCACCGGGTTGGAGGCCGTCATCAGATTGTTGGACGCCGACAGCGCCACGATCAGCGCGAACGCAGTCGGGTTGCCGCCGGCCGCCAATGCCAGGTTCACCGCAATGGGCACCATCACGATGGTCGCGCCCACGTGGCTGATCACCAGCGAGAACGCGGTGGTCAGCAGCGCCAGCGCCACTTCCAGCACCCACAACGGAATGCCGGTGGGCAGCTTGTCGATGGTGTGCCCGGCCACCCACGCGGCGGCACCACTGGAATCCATCGCCCAGCCGAGCGGGATCAGCCCGGCCATCATGAACACCGTCTTCCAGTTGATCGAGGCATAGGCCTCGTCCATGCGCAGCACGCCGGTCAGCAGCATGCCGGCCACGCCGGTCATCAGGGTCAGCGCCACCGGCAGCTTGCTGGTCAGCGCAATCAGGATGGTCAGCGCGAAGATTGCCATGGCGATCTTGAACTTGTGCGGGCGCTGCTCGCCGGTCGGGTAGTCGGTTACCACCACGAAGTCGCGGCTGCGTGCGGCCTGCGCCAGGTCGGTCCAGATGCTGTGGAAGACCAGCATATCGCCCGCGCGCAGCTGCACGTCGCGCACATCCTCGCGGATCACCTGCTTGTCGCGGTTGATCGCCAGCAGGCTGATGCCACGTTCCTTGCGCAGGCGCAGGTCGGCCGCGCTCTTGCCGATCACGTTCGAGGTGGGCGGCACCACGGCCTCGGAAATGCCGGCGCGGCTGGGGTTGAACAGATCGCCCAGGTGCTTCAGGCGCGAAGACATGCGCAGGAACTGGTTCTGCGCGAAATCGCTGATCTGCTCGCGTGGGCCCATCGCACCGAGCACGCTGCCCACCCAGATGCGCATCTCAGCCGGCGGCGCCAGGCGGGTGTCGTTGCCGGTCTTCAGGGCCAGCAGCAGCGGCGCGTCGTGCAGATTTTCCGCCTCGCCCAGGGTCATGCCCACCAGCGGGCTCTCGGCGGTCACTACCAGTTCGAAGACATCGCCCTCAATGCCGTAGGTCTTGGCGAAGTAGCTTTCGGTGCGCGCCGGGGTCACCCCGTCGTTGACCAGGTTCTCTTCCTCGATCAGCTTGCGGTCGCCGTAGTAGCGGAAGTACAGCAGCGAGGCGACCAGCAGCGCCACGCCGATCGGCAGCGGCGCGAACATGCGCAGCGGCTCGATGGTGGCCAGGCCGGAGGGCAGGTTGTTGTTGGCCGAAGCCAGCAGATCGTTCAGCAGGATCAGCGGCGAATTGCCGACCATGGTCAGCGCACCGCCCATCACGATCGCAGCCGAAATGGGCAGCAGCAGCCGCTGCAGGGTCAGCCCGGTACGCGCGGCCAACCGCGAGGCCACCGGCAGGTACAAAGCCATCACCGAAGGGTTCTGCATGAACGAAGAGTTCAAGCCGGCAATGGCCGTGGTCATCATCAGCAGCCGCTGCTCGACGCCGTGGCCGCGCCGCAGCAGCCACGCGGCCAGCCGGTTCAGGGCGCCGGTGCGGTCCAGGCCTGCGCCGAGGATGGTGGTGGCGATGATGCTCATCACCGCGTTACCGGAGAAACCGCCGAAGATCTCCTCCGGCGCGATCAGGCCGGTGACGCCCAGCACCACCAGCACCACCAGCGCGACCACGTCGGCGCGGATGCGCTCGAACAGGAACATCGCCATCGTGAAGCCGACCAGCCCGAGCACGAGCTTCATGTCGTTGGTCAGCGTCAGCGCGGTATCCATGTGGGGCGCGGCGTCCTCAGGCGTTGATCAGGTGCGGTCGTACAACAGGTCCCAGACGCCGTGGCCGAGCTTCTGGCCGCGGGTCTCGAAGTGGGTCTGCGGGCGCCAGTCCGGGCGCGGCACGCTGCCACGCGGGCCGGCGCGGTTGACCAGCCCGGCGGTGGCGTCGAGCACGTCCCACATCTGCTCGGCGTAGTCTTCCCAGTCGGTGGCACAGTGCAGGCGGCCACCCGGGCGCAGCTTGCGCACCAGCAGGTCGGCGAACGCCGGCTGCAGCAGGCGCCGCTTGTTGTGGCGCTTCTTGTGCCACGGGTCCGGGAAGTAGATGCGCACTTCATCCAGCGCACCATCGGCAATCTCGTTCTGCAGCACTTCCACCGCATCGTGGTGGTAAAGCCGCACGTGGTCGGCGTTGTCCTCGGCCAGTGCGTTCAGCAGCCGGCCCACGCCGGGCGCGTGCACCTCGATGCCGATGTAATCGCGCGACGGGTCGTGCTGTGCGGCAAAGCGCATGGCGGCACCGTTGCCGAAGCCGATTTCCAGCACCTTGTGCGCCGGGCGGCCGAAGGTGGCGTCCAGGTCACGCGGCTGGCCGTTGTAGTCGATGCCGAAGCGCGGCCAGCGTTCGTCGAACGCGCGCTGCTGGGCGGGGGTGAAGCGGCCCTGGCGCAGCACGAAACTGCGCACTTCGCGGCGGCCTTCGCTGACGGTGAAGGGCTTGGGCGGGGTCTTGGAACCGGCGCTGTCGAAAGGATTGGTCATCAGCCGATCAACCCATCCACCGGCGAGGAGGCGCTGGCGTAGCGCTTGCGCGGAATGCGCCCGGCCAGGAAGGCCTCGCGGCCGGCCTCGACCGCTTTGCGCATGGCGCTGGCCATCAGCACTGGATGGCGCGCACCGGCAATGGCGGTGTTCATCAGCACGCCATCGCAGCCCAGCTCCATCGCAATGGCGGCATCGGAGGCGGTGCCGACGCCGGCGTCGACGATGATCGGCACCTTGGCATCTTCGATGATCTGCAACAGGTTGTACTTGTTCTGGATGCCCAGGCCCGAACCGATCGGCGCGGCCAGCGGCATTACCGCAGCGCAGCCGATCTCTTCCAGGCGCTTGGCCAGGATCGGGTCATCGGAGGTGTAGACCATCACCTCGAAACCGTCCTTGACCAGCTGTTCGGCGGCCTTGAGGGTCTGCACCACGTCCGGGTACAGCGACTTCTGGTCGCCCAGCACTTCCAGCTTGGTCAGGTTGTGGCCGTCCAGCAGCTCACGGGCCAGGCGGCAGGTACGCACGGCGTCCTCGGCGGTATAGCAGCCGGCGGTGTTGGGCAGGATGGTGTAGCGCTCCGGCGGCAGCACGTCGAGCAGGTTCGGCTCGCCCGGGTTCTGCCCGATGTTCGTGCGGCGGATGGCCACGGTGACGATCTGGGCGCCTGCGGCCTCGGTGGCCAGGCGGGTTTCTTCCAGATCCTTGAACTTGCCGGTGCCGGTCAGCAGCCGCGAGCCATAGGTCTTGCCGGCGATCACCAGCGAATCGGGGGAGACATGAACGTTCATGACGCGATTATCGCTTATCCGCCTGAAGATGGGGTCACGCAATGGCATGCCGGCCGTGGATCGGCATGGGTAGTGCCGGCCGCTGGCCGGCAAACCCGGGCAGGTCTCAACCGCCGCCCAGCGCGTGCACGATCTCCACCACGTCGCCTTCGGCCAGCACGTGCTCGCCGTGGCGGCTGCGGCTGACGATCTCGCCGTTGACCTCCACCGCCACCCGGCGCTGCAGCAGCTGCTCGGCCTGCAGCAGGTCGTGGAGGGTCGCCGAAGCGGGCAGGGTGCGGGGTTCGCCGTTGAGCTGGATGTCCATCCGCGCATTGTCGCTGATGGCCTGCTCGGTTCGGAACCCTTGCAAATTGCCGGTTCCGCCACCTGCCGCACACCCGGGCGTGGTCAAGGGCGGCGACAATCCATGCGGCGGCGCAGCGTGAGCAAACGACGGTCCGGTGAAACCATTCACCGTGCGCCGGCGTACGTGCGCCGGGTCCTCAACGATATCCCCACAGGAGTTTCTTACATGCAGCTCAGCAAACGCCCGATCCGCTCCCTGATGGCGGCCGCGATCGCGCTGGCCGCGCTTCCGGCCATGGCAGGCGAATCCCCGTTCTCGCGCACCGTGTTCCTCGGTGACAGCCTGACCGACAGCGGCTACTACCGCCCGCTCATCCAGCCGGCCGACGCGCGTCCGGTCACCGGCCAGTTCACCACCAACCCGGGCCTGGTCTGGGCGCAGGTGGTGGCCGGCTACTACGGCACCGACGCCAACCCGAACGGCAACGGCCAGGTCGGCGACAATTACGCCGTTGGCGGCGCGCGGGTCGGCGTGGACCTGACCCAGCCGGCGTTCGGCAACGTGCCGGTGCCGTCGCTGAAGACGCAGACCGCCCGCTACCTGGCCGCCAATGGCGGCAAGGCCGACGCCAATGCCCTGTACACCGTGTGGGGCGGCGCCAACGATCTGTTCTCCATCACCGCACCGGCGCAGGCCCCGGCGGTCATCGGCGCCGCCGTCACCGACCAGATCGGCATCGTCGCCAGCCTCAAGCAGGCCGGCGCGCAGTACGTGATGGTGCCGAACCTGCCGGACATCGGCAGCAGCCCGGGCTTCATCGACCGCGGCGCGGCCGGTCGCGCGCAGGGCACCGCCCTGGCCACCGCGTACAACAACGCCCTGTACGGCGGCCTGAAGCAGGCAGGCATCGAGTTCATTCCGCTCGATACCTACACCCTGCTGCATGAAATCATCGCCAACCCGGGCATGTACGGCTTCAGCAACGTTACCGGCCGCGCCTGCCTGGTGGCCTCGTCGCTGAGCTGCAGCCCGCTGGCCTACGTGCGTCCCGATGCGGCCAGCACCTATCTGTTCGCTGACGACGTGCACCCGACCTCGGCCGCGCACCAGATGCTGGGCCAGTACGCGATCTCGATCCTGGAAGGCCCGCGCCTGCAGCAGGTGCTGAGCCATTCGGCGCAGACCATCGGCCGTTCGCGTGCCGACCAGGTCAGCCTGCACCGCAGCGGCCGACCGGCTGATGGCCTGTCCTGGTGGGGTGGCCTGCGCGGTGACATGCAGCGCTACGACCACGCCGACCTGTACGACGGCATGGCCCCGGCCGGCCTGTTCGGTGTCGACTGGGCCCGCAACGGCATGGTGTTCGGCGGCTTCGCCGGCTTCGGCCGCATGGATGCCGACTTCGGCAACAGCCGTGGCGACTTCACCCAGAAGGACACCACCGCCGGTCTGTTCGCCGGCTGGTACGGCGACCGCATCTGGGTCAACGGCCAGGTCAGCTACAGCTGGCTGTCCTATGACGTGAACCGCAAGGTGCAGCTCGGCCCGGCCACCCGTGAGCATGGTGGTTCGCCGGACGGCAGCAACCTGACCGCCGCGCTGAACGCTGGTTACGAGTTCGGCACCGAAGGTGGCTTCCGCCACGGCCCGATCGCCTCGGTGATCTGGCAGAAGGTGAAGATCGACGGCTACACCGAAAGCGCCGACGCCGGCACGATGGCCACCGCGCTGGGTTACGGCAAGCAGGACGTCGATTCCACCGTCGGCCGCATCGGCTGGCAGGCCCGCTTCGACGGCGGCAGCGTCAAGCCGTACGTGCAGGTGACCTACGACCACGAGTTCGAGGACACCAAGCAGGCCAGCGCGTGGGTGCAGAGCCTGCCGGGCGTGGGCATGTACCGCGTGCCGGGCATGGAGTTCGACAAGAACTATGCGACCGCCATCCTCGGTGCCCGCATGGACCTGTTCGGCCTGCAGAGCAATATCGGCCTGAGCACCACCACGCTGCAGAAGCGTGCGATGGATACCTCGATCTTCGCCAGCTTCAGCGGCAGCTTCTGATGCAGAACGGGGTCAGATCCGTTTCCGCCCGGAAACGGCTCTGACCCCATTGCCGGCGGATGTGGCGGCCACCATTGCGCAACACCGGCCGCTGCGCATAGACTTTCACCCGCAATGCGGGCGTAGCTCAATGGTAGAGCTGTAGCTTCCCAAGCTACTGACGTGGGTTCGATTCCCATCGCCCGCTCCATCCTGCCTCTCACTCCTGATCGAACAGGCCGCCCAGCCGATTCCCTTGCAGAACTGGCTTCGTGCGAGGTGCTGGCGCGGCTAATCGGCTGAAAGCGCTTTGATCCCGGCAAGAAGTTCCTTGAGGCGCTCGTGCCGGGAAGTGTCCGCTGGCATTTTCGTCAGCCTTTCAACGTCACTGAGCACCTGCGAGGAGAACGTGTTCTCCTGCGTTGCTGCGGGCAGCACCACAGTGACATGAAGAACCCCGCTCAGCATCATGCCAACGTCGTAAGGGTCGAAGTCAGATTCGCCCTCGAACTCGAACAGGGAAAGCCTGGCGTAGAAGTCGACTTCGTCCACTTCAATGCCGACGCAGCCGCGACCCGCCCGGTCAACGTTGAATCCTACGTCGAGGTGGTGATCCAGCATGTCCTTGTCGCGGTAGAACAGGAAACCCAGGCCGTTCCCGAGGCGGTCCACCTCCATCTGATAGCCAAACGTATCCCGGAAACAGGCTATGAGGTCCTTTGCCAGTTCAAGGAGAGGACGGTTGGTATAGATGATCGTGGGATAACCAGTCCATTCCGCCATCGTGTCCGTCCGCCGTCAAGTGATCGAAGGTGTCAAAGCACAACGTATACAACGCTGAATATCGCGCTTGGCTACTCTTGGCCTGTGAACGCACATTCTGGGGGTCGACGTGATGGATCACAACGAACAATCAAAGCGGGAGGCCGCAACCCGTGTTGAATCTGCTGCGCCGGTGCGGCCTATTGGCCTGATAGTGGCGGCAACGCTGACGGCCCTCACCACGCTGCTGGCAGGCGTGAACAGGCTTTTGGCCCCCGTTCGCGCCTCCCCATCTGATTGGGGGCGCAGTAGCCGTACTTGGGGAGGGTGGCCCGCTCCTGCTGCCTGATCTCATGGCTTTGAATCGAATCGCTCTCCGCCGTTTCACCCAATGGTTGCCGTTCCTGGTCCTGGTCGCCGTCTGTGTGGCCTGGTGGTCTCCGCTGGGCGTGGTTGTCGCCCTTGTCGCGTGCCTTGCAGTGGGCGGCGTGCTGCAGCGCTTGGATCTGGTCGGTGATGTTGTAGGCGGCGCACGGCTGCGCTCGCGGGCGAAGCGGCCCTTTGCTCCCCGGCCGCCCATCCATGATGTTCTGTTGGAGTGGGGCGAGCTGGGCATGGGAGGGCCGGCCTACAGCACCCAGATGCTGCGCGATGGCGCCATTGTGGAAGGCGTGTCTACCGGCGGCAGCCATGATGCCAGTGGCGAGTGGCAGACGCTGGCGGGCAGCGCGCTGCGTGTGGCCAGTGGCTACATTGATCGTAGCGAAGCGGTGATCGTCTACGACGAAGCGGACAAGCGGGTGATGCACCTGCAGGCGATGGTGCCCAGCCTGTTCTGGCAGGTACTGCACGAGCATCGGCAGCGTGGCGGGGATGCCGAAGCTGCGATGTGGCTGCGTGGTCTTCCCAGCCGATCAACCACGCTGCGCCCCTGTCGGGGTCTATGGCTGGAACAGGGGCATCCGGCGCTGGCCGCCGGGCTGCCGCAGGCATTGCGGCATGTCCTGCCTGATGCCCGGGTGCTGCAGGCCATCCCGCTGCTTCCCGACGACCTGCGTCTGACCGCGCATCCGACCCTGTTCGCGCGTATCTGTCCGTACGCCCTGTGTCTTGATGGCGAACGCAGTGACCGCCATGCCTGCGATCTGGATACGGTGATCAGCAGCCCGGCGGGGCGATGCGTGGTGGTGGCGGGCAGCGTGCTTGATGGGGATCTGCGTCCCATCGAGGGCGTGTGGCTCGTACATTGGCAGGGGCATTGGCAGGCCATTGGCCGCCGTGCAATGGGCGGCAGCGGCAAGGCCCGGAGTGGAGCCTGGATCGACGTGATCGAAGCCGCCGATGACGGCACGCTCCGATGCGAGGCCTACGAGGAACGCTGGGAGTTTGACGACATCACGCGTTGCCCGACAGTACACACATTGTTGGAACTTCCTGTGGAGTGGCGGGACACTCCGTTGGCACTGCGTGTTCGCAATGGACGCTTCAGCCTTCGCATCCCTTCTTCCTGATCAGGCCTGGGTGGCAGGCTCGCTTGCTTCGCGCATCCGTTGCGCATACTCCTCGGTGAACAGCGCCGACAACGCCTGTCGCTGCCCTGCATCGATCTCGCGCGACGTATTGGCCGCATAGTCGAAATGCACCATCACGCAGCGTCCGCTGGCGACCAGTACATCGAGCTGGAATGCCTGCTGCACGATCGACAGCGAGGAGCGGCCAATGTTCTCGATGCGGGTCTCGATACGCACTTCGTGTCCTGCCTGTATCTGCTGCAGGAAGTCGATCTCGTAGCGGCGCAGGATCAGCGTCAGGTCGCGCATGCTGGCGTCGCCGCTGAAGTGCCGGAAGATCTCCTGGCGGCCCTCCTCGAACCAGACGGGCAGGGCGGTGTTGGTGACGTGGCCGAGTACGTCCACTTCGGAGAATCGCGGAAGGATCGTCAGCGGCATGAAGTCTCCGGGGGCGTAGTGGGTGGAATCTCCGGCGACGATGCTGCCATCGCCGGAGACAGCAGGGCGGCTATCGGCTGTCAGTCAGAGTAGAAGCCATTGCCGAGGGTGCCGGGCAGGCCGGGTTCCGGCCACGGCATCAGTGATGTGCAGGCGTCATACAGCGTGCAGAAGTCCTGCCGCAGTTGCGCAGGCACCCAGCTGCCGTAGGAAACGTCTGTCGAATCGCCCTGGCAGGCGTAGGAAACATCGATCCAGCGGGTATTGGCGTGTGAGGCAACGCCCTGGTGTTGTGTCTTGCCCGTGCAGTAACGCAGGCCCTGGCCGATCAGGGTGTTGTTGGCATCGAAGTAGAGCCGGGAGACTGCATGGGTCGGCGCAGCCTGTACGTGCGCGGCGCCCCCCACCAGGCCAAACAGCAACAACAGCGGAATTCCCATTCGCATCTGTGGTTCTCCTTGGATTATGTAGGCCGGCCGTGTCCTGTCCTGTAGCCGGCGAAAGGCATCTTCGCACAGCCCCGGCATGCACGCAGATGCGGCGGCCTGCGGAGCATCATCCGCCCGCCACACGCCCGCGCTATGCTTCGCGCCTGCCGACCGATCCTGCCGCGATGAAGCTCGCCATCCTGTCCCGCAACAGCTCCCTGTATTCCACCCGCCGGCTGGTCGAGGCGGCGCGCGCACGCGGCCATACGGTGCGCATTCTCGACCCGCTGCGCTGCTACATGCGCATCGCCGCCGATGGCTTCTCAATGCACTACAAGGGCCGGCCGATGACCGGCGTGGATGTGGTGATCCCGCGCATCGGTGCCTCGATCACCCGCTACGGCACCGCCGTGCTGCGCCAGTTCGAGCTGATGGGCGCACGCACCCCCAATCCCTCCGACGCGATCCTGCGCTCGCGCGACAAACTGCGTGCGCACCAGCTGCTGGCGGCCAAGGGCATCGACATGCCGGTGACGGTATTCGGCGACAACCCCGATGACACTGTGGACCTGCTGTCCATGCTCGGGCCGCCGCCGCATGTGGTGAAGCTCAACGAGGGCACCCAGGGTCGCGGCGTGATCCTCACCGAGAAAGCCAGCGCCTCGCGCGGCATCGTCGAGGCGTTGCGCGGCCTGTACGCCAATTTCCTCATGCAGGAATTCATCGGCGAGGCCAAGGGCGCCGACCTGCGCTGCTTCGTGGTCGGCGACCAGGTGGTGGCCTCGATGCAGCGACAGGCCCCTGAAGGTGACTTCCGCTCCAACCTGCATGCCGGTGGCACCGCGGTGGCGGCCAAGGCCAGCCGCGCCGAACAACAGGTGGCGGTGCGCTCGGCCAAGGCGCTGGGGTTGTCGGTGTGTGGGGTGGACCTGATCCGCTCCGCCCGTGGCCCGCTGGTGCTGGAGGTCAACTCCACCCCTGGCCTGGAGGGCATCGAGGCAGCCTGCGGGGTCGATGTCGCCACGCGCATCATCGCGCATGTCGAGAAGCTGAAAAAGGCCTGATTATTCAGTAGCTTGAGATTCTCATGGCGGGTGAGCCGGACTTTTAACAAGGCTTTAATCGGACCCGGCGTAGGCTTCAGCGAACCGCAGCTCTGCCTCTCAGCAGGATCGGTAATCGGGATACGACTTCAGGCCCAGGCGGGTGCACCGTCTGGGCCTTTTTTATGCTGCGGGGCAGCAGCGCCGGTCCCTTGTGGAGGCCGCGTGAGGGTCGTAGAGTTGGGCCTTCGTTCCGGGATGGATCGGGAGGTTGGCATGTACCGCATCATGATGATCGCGTTGTTGCTGGGCCTGTCTGGCGGGGTTGCCGCCAAACCAGAGAAAGCCGCTGTACAGATGGACCGGCAGGCGCCGGTGGCCGAACAGATGCGCCAGGTGGAAACCGCTCTGGGCACCCCCGAATACGCTGAACTGTCCCTGGAAGACCGCACCCAGGTGCAGCAGTCGCTGTCGCGCATCCGCCAGCACATGGGTGAGCGGCAGACCGTGCAGGAACTGCCGCCGCAGTTGCAGACCGAAGTCTTCAACGAGCAGGAGCGGATCAACACCCTGCTGGTGCGCGGGCACGACGACAGCCGGCAGATCTGCAGGTACGAGCGCACCACCGGCAGCAACATGCCCAAGAGCCGCTGCCTGACGGTGGCCGAGCGGCGCCGTATCGAAGAGAAGGGCAAGGCGCTGATCAATGACCAGCGCAGCTACAACACCCTCGCACCGCCGCCCGCGGGGCGTTGATCGCACCGTCTGTCGGCCTGTGCCGGCGCTGCCCTGCGGGGCGCCGGTGCGACCGCAGCTCGGACGTTCCACTCATGGATGACATGGAGATAACGATGCAGCGCATGATTTCCCTCACCCTGGTGCTGGGCCTGGCCCTGGCCACCACCGCCCAGGCCAAATCCGAGAAGGCCAGCGTGAAGCTCGATGGCAGCGCGCCAGTGGCCGAACAGCTGCGAACCGTGGAAACCGCCATCAACAGCGACGACTACAGTGAGATCGGGCTGGAAGACAAGAGCCGTGTGCAGCAGGCGGTGGGGCGCATCCGCGACCGGATGGGCGAGCACGAGCGTGTTGAGCAGCTCAGCCCGAATGACCAGACCGCGGTCTTCAACGACCAGGAAGTGATCAACACGATCCTGACCCGGGCCCGTGCCGACAGCCGCATGGTCTGCCGCCGCGAGCGCTCGACCGGCAGCAACATGCCGCAGAGCGTCTGCATGACGGTTGCCCAGCGGCGCAAGGCGCAGGAGGACAGCCGCAAGGTGCTCAATGGTATCCAGAGCTTCCCGGCGGACGACAAGAACTTCAGGCGCTGATGGTTGGCGTTCTGGCAGGGCCCCGCCAACGGTCACCCTGCCGTGCGTCCCTTGTGAACGCATCGGTGGAACCGTAAAGTCGGGGCCCTATTCACGGACGAACATGGAGCTCGTCATGTACCGCACCACCACGCTCGCGCTGATGCTTTCCCTGGGCCTGGCAGCCACTGTGCAGGCCAAGGCACAGAAGGAGGCCGTACGCATGGACGCCACCACGCCGGTCTCCGAGCAGATCCGCCGCGTTGAAACGGCCATGGGCAGCGAGGACTACAGCGAGATCGGCCTGGAAGACAAGAGCCGCGTGCAGCAGGCGCTGAACCGGATCAAGGTCAAGATGAACGGCCGCGAGAAGGTTGACGAGCTGGCAGCGCAGGAGCGCACGGACGTCTTCAACGAGCAGGAGATCGTCAACACGATCATGAGCCGGGCCCAGGCCGACAGCCGCATGATCTGCCGCCGCGAGCGCCTGACCGGCAGCAACATGCCGCAGAGCGTGTGCCTGACCGTGGCCCAGCGCCGCAAGGCCCAGGACGACAGCCGCCAGGCACTGACCGACCAGCAGCGCCTCAGCCGCTGAGCGGTGCCCACGGGGGCCTATCCACCTCGTGCCTTCGGTACGAAATGTTAAGACTGGAACCTGTATCGTTCAGCAGGTAGACGTCGCGTCCACCGCCCCCAGGCCATTCTGGGGCGGTGGGCCTGGCCCCCGACGACCCTTCAAGAACCAGAGGTTCCAGTGCGCATTCTCGTAATCGAAGACAACAGCGACATCGCCGCCAACCTTGGCGACTACCTTGAGGATCGTGGCCACACCGTGGACTTCGCTGCCGACGGCGTGACCGGCCTGCACCTGGCGGTGGTCCACGAGTTCGACGCCATCGTGCTGGATCTGAACCTGCCGGGCATGGATGGCATTGAAGTGTGCCGCAAGCTGCGCAATGAAGCGCGCAAGCAGACCCCGGTGCTGATGCTGACCGCGCGTGATTCGCTGGACAACAAGCTGGCCGGTTTCGACTCCGGCGCCGACGACTACCTGATCAAGCCGTTCGCGCTGCAGGAAGTGGAAGTACGCTTGAACGCGCTGTCGCGGCGCGGCAAGGGCGTGCAGACCCGCGTGCTGGAGACCGGCGATCTGGAATACAACCTGGACACGCTGGAAGTGCGTCGCCAGGGCAAGCTGCTGCAGCTCAACCCGACCGCGCTGAAGATCCTGCAGGCACTGATGGAAGCGGCCCCGGCCGTGGTGACCCGCCAGGAACTGGAAACCCGCGTGTGGGGCGAAGAACTGCCCGACTCGGATTCGCTGCGCGTGCATATCCATGGCCTGCGCGCCGTGGTCGACAAGCCCTTTGAAGTGCCGCTGATCCAGACCCGCCATGGCATCGGATACCGCATCGCCACCCCGGAAGCCTGATTCCGTGGCAACCAAGGGTGAGCGCCGACGTACGCCCTATCGGCGGCGTCTGCGCAGCCGCATCATCGTTTCATTCGTGCTGTTGGGCTTCTGCCTGACGACACTGTTCGCCTTCGCCACCAACTGGGCCCGCATGCGGGTGGAAAACCAGCTGGTGGAGGATGTGATCAACCACAACATCGAAGAGTACGCACGCCGCTTCTACGAGCATCCCGGTCGGAACCCGGCAGTGCCGGTACAGCAGATCCGGGCCTACGCGTACTCGGCCGACAAGTTCGACAAGGCGCGCGAGTCCTGGCCGCAGTGGGCCGACCTGCAGAACGGCAACTACAACCTCAGTGGCACCGACGAACAGGGGCAGCCCTACGCCTACAAGCTCGCGGTGCGCAAGGCCGATGACGCCTGGTTCTTCCTCGCCTATGACATGACCGACAGCGTGCGCGGTGGCAAGCAGCTCAACCGCGCGCTGGTGTTGTCGGTGCTGGTGTTCAGCGTGCTGTCGCTGGTGCTCGGCTGGTGGTCGGCCTCGAAGGTGATGAAGCCGGTGTCGGATCTGGCGGCGCGGCTGCGTGCCTACCGTGGCGGCACCAGTGATCCGGAGCCCTTGGCGCCGCGCTTCCCCGATGATGAAGTGGGGCAGCTGGCACAGGCGCTGGACGACTACTCCTCGCGGCTGACCGAAGTGGTACAGCGTGACCGCGAGTTCAACGCCGACGTCAGCCACGAGCTGCGCACGCCACTGGCGGTGATCCGTGGCGCCACCGAACTGCTGCTGACCCGTCCCGGCCTGGACGAGAAGGTGCTGCAGCGCCTGCAGCGCATCCAGCGTGCCGAACAGCAATGCAGCGATCTGATTGGCGCGCTGCTGCTGCTGTCGCGCAACGAGCGCGGGCAGGGCACCAGCAACGTGGCCCGCGTGGCCGAGCAGCTGCTGGATGCACACCGCGCGCAGCTGGGCGGCAAGCCGCTGGAGCTGGCGCTGGAAGGCGAGCGTGATCTGGTGATCGACGCGCCCGAAGCCGCGCTGTCGGTGGCGCTGGGCAACCTGATCGGCAACGCGGTGAAGTATTCCCAGGATGGCGAAGTGCGCGTGCATGTGGGCGCCAACGCCGTCTCGGTGACCGACAGCGGTCCGGGCCTGAGCGAGGAAGACGCGGCCAAGCTGTTCCAGCGTGGCTACCGCGGTACCCACGCGGGCCATTCGCAGGGCGGCGGCATCGGCCTGTCGATCGTCAGCCGCCTGTGCGACCTGTACGGCTGGCAGGTGAGTGTGCGGCCCGGTGGCCAGCGCGGCGTGATCGCCACACTGACGTTCTCGCCCAAGCCGCTGTAACGGCGGCGTGGCCGACCCGGGTTGGCACATGACGCTGCCCTGGTAGGTGCCAACCTGGGTTGGCATTGATGCCCGGTACTCGGCATCGGCCATCCACGCATGGCGTGGATCTACCGGAACATGACTGTTTCCGCCTGCCTCGGCGTGCGGTGGCTCACGGTTCCGAGCACCCTCACCCTCGTTGACGCGTTTGCCTCCTGACGGGCCGAAGCGCAGATGGCCAGATGCCAGTGTCGGATCGTCCGTCGCCTGCCAGGAGCCTCGTTGTGTCACACCATGCCCGTTACCCGAACCTGCACCAGTTGGTTGGCGATTCGGTCAGCCAGCTCTCCACCGCGGTCGCCCAGCGCGTCGAGGATGTGCTGTCCCGGCCCGATGGCCTGATGCCGATCCTGATGGCACAGATGGACGTCGACGGCTTCACCGCAGACGCTGCGCGGCGCGCCGGCTTGAAGCCCCCGCAGGCCGGCACCCCGGCCGGCTTGAGGCACACCGTGGCAGGCATCTCCACCTTGACCCGGATGATGTATGCCGCGCATATCGCGCGCACCCGCGGAGGTCCGTTGCAGGTCGTGCCACCAGATGCCATCGAAGGCCTGCTGCTGGCCGCGCGCGAGCTGACCTGCTACGCGCAGCAGCAATTGCAGGCCGAAATGGCCCGTGGCGCAGCAACCCTGCAATAGTTGCGGCAAGCCTGCGCGCGGATTCGGAACGCCTCAGATCCAGGACGCGCGCTGGATGCGCCTGGGTAGTGCTGGCCGCTGGCCGGCAACCCGCCTCAGCCCCCGGCCAACCCCAGGTACCGCGCATGCAGGTGTTCCACCTGCGCCTGCAGGTCGTCCGGCTGCCCATCATTGACCACCACGTCATCGGCCAGTGCCTGGCGCTGTGTGCGGCTGGCCTGGGCGGCAATCATGCGGTCGGCCAGCGCGGCATCGATGCCGTCGCGCTGCATCAGGCGGGCATGCTGCACCGCTTCCGGCGCATCCACCAGCAGCACCCGGTCCAGCCATGGGTAGGCTTTCCGGCCACCCACCTCGGTCAGCAGCGGAATGGCCGCGATCGCATACGGGCTCCGGGCCTGTTCGCACTGCTGCTGCATCAGCCGGCGGATGGCCGGGTGGGTGATGGCTTCCAGCGCCGCCCGTTCCGCCGGGTCGGCGAAGACATGGGCGCGCAGCCGGGCCCGGTCCAGCTGGCCATCGGTCAGCAACATCCCGGCGCCGAAACGCGCGGCAATCTGCACCAGGGCCGGGCTGCCGGCCTCCACCACCGCGCGGGCGGCCAGATCGGCGTCGGCCACCACGATGCCCAGCGCCTCGAAGCGCCGGGTCACTTCACTCTTGCCGGCGGCGATGCCACCGGTCAGGCCCACCACATAATGGCTCATGGGGGATCCCCTCAGCGCAGCCCGCTCAACACCAGGTAATGCTCCACCAGCGGCGCGCCCCACATGAAGTAGAGCCAGCCGGCGATGGCCAGGTACGGGCCGAACGGAATCGGGGTGGCGCGGTCACGGCCGCGGCTGTACAGCCAGATCGAGCCGATGATGGCGCCCAGCACCGAAGACAGCAGGATGATCGGCAGGATGCCCTTCAGCCCGCACCAGGCGCCGAGGGCCGCCAGCAGCTTGAAATCGCCGTGGCCCATGCCTTCCTTGCCGGTCAGCTGCTTGAACAGCCACCAGACCGTCCACAGCGACAGGTAGCCCACCGCCGCGCCCACCAGGGCGGGTTTGGCCGGCATGTACAGGTTGTCGATGCTGCCTATCAGGCCCAGCCACATCAGCGGCAGGGTCAGCTGGTCCGGCAGCAGCTGGGTGCGCAGGTCGATGCCGGACAGGGCGACCAGGAAACAGGTCAGCACGATGGCGCCGAACCCCTGCCAGCCGAAGCCGAACTGCCAGACGCAGGCCAGCACCAGCACGGCGGTCAGCGCCTCCACCAGCGGGTACTGCAGCGAGATGGGGGCCTTGCAGTGGCGGCATTTGCCCCCCTGAACGAGCCAGCTGAACAGGGGGATGTTCTCGTACCAGCTCAGCTTGTGCTTGCAGTGCGGGCAGTGCGAGGGCTCCACCACGATCCCCGGCGGTGGTGGCTCGTAGAAGTCCGGTTCTTCCAGCACCTCGCGCGCGTCGCGCTTCCACTGCCACTCCAGCCGCTTGGGCAGGCGCAGGATGACCACGTTGAGGAAACTGCCCAGCAGCAGTCCAAAAGCGGCCGCGGCGGGATAGCCGAGGCCGGGGTGCTGGTCGAGAAATGCCATTGATGCCTTTAGCCGACGACGGCGCCGAGTTTGAAGATGGGCAGGTACATCGCGATGACCAAGCCACCGACAATGGTACCAATGAACACCATGATCATCGGTTCGAGCAGGCTGCTCAAGGCATCCACGGCATTGTTCACTTCCTGCTCGTAGTATTCAGCCACCTTGAACAGCATGGCATCCAAGGCGCCGGCCTCTTCACCGATGCCGGTCATCTGGATGACCATGTGCGGGAACAGGTTCAGTTGCTTCATGGCCATGTTGACCGGGTAACCGACCGACACGTCGTCGCGCATGCGCAGCACGCCCTCGGCGTAGACCTTGTTGCCGGTGGCGCCGGCCACGATGCCCAGCGCTTCCACCAGCGGCACGCCGGCCTTGAAGGTCACCGCGGTGGTGCGGGCGAAGCGGGCGATGGCGCTGTTGTGCATGATCTGGCCGATCACCGGCACCTTCAGTACCAGCCGGTCAACGGTGTGCTGCATCTTCTCCGAGCGCCGGTAGGCCATGGCAATGGCCACCACCGTGCCGATGACAGCGATGGCGATCAGCCACCACCAGGACACCATGAACCGCGACAGGTTCACCACCATCTGGGTGAACGCCGGCAGGTCGGCGCCGAAGCTCTGGAAGACCTCCTCGAACTGCGGCACCACCCACACCAGCAGGATGGTGCTGACCAGGAACGCCACCACCAGCACCATGGCCGGGTAGAACAGGGCCTTCTTGATCTTGCCCTTCAGTGCCTCGATGTTCTCCTTGTAGGAGGCGATCGTGTCCAGCACGGTTTCCAGCACACCGGCGCTCTCGCCGGCGCGGACCAGGTTGCGGTAGAGCTCGTCGAACTGCACCGGATGGCGGCTGATGGCCTCGTACAGCGAGGAACCGCCCTCGATGTCGGCGCGGATGCCGTCCACCATCTTCTTCATGCGCGGGTTCTTGTGCCCGCTGCCGATGATTTCCAGCGCCGAGACGATCGGCACGCCGGACTTCATCATGGTGGCCATCTGCCGGCTGAAGAAGGCGATGTCCTTGGGCGTCACCGGCTTGCCGGCGGCACCGAACAACGGCTTCGGCTTGGGCTTGACCTGGCCCGGGTTGATGCCCTGCTTGCGCAGTTCGGCACGCAGCAGGTTGGCGTTCTTGGCCAACTGCTCGCCCTTCATCTTGATGCCCCGCTTGTCGGTCCCCTCCCAGACAAACGGTTGCAGCTCCATCGTGGCACGGGCCACGGGCTCTTTCTTGATCGCACTGCGACTGACAGACATGTTGGCTCCCCAAGGCCCGCCATCCCCAGGCGGGCATCCTGACCGGCGATGGTAGCCGGTTCGGGGCCGTCCGGGGAGCCCGCTGGCGTGACGCTGCGCAGGGTTTTCGACCTGCCGAGACGAAAGGTGACGTACCGCGTCACATTGCCGCGTCCATCGCAGATTCGACGCGGGGGGGTTCCCATCCGCGAAATTGCTGCCATCATTGGCGCGGGGAAATCGGGGAGACGCTGCCATGGGAGATTGGCACGTTACCTGCGTCGATCCACCCGCGGGGACGGGCAGCCTGCTCATCCGGTCATCTGGCCGGCCGTCGGCCCCGACATCAACCACCACTCATCTTGGGGATGTACCACCATGAAGAACCAGAAGGGCTTCACCCTGATCGAACTGATGATCGTCGTTGCGATCATCGCCATCCTGGCCGCCATCGCGCTGCCGGCTTACAGCGACTACACCAAGAAGGCCAAGGTCTCCGAAGTGATCCTGGCTGCCTCCGCTGTGCGTACGGCTGTGTCCGAGTACGCTGCGGGTAACGGCACCCTGCCGCCGAGCTCTTGGACCCCGGAAGCACAGAAGTCTGATTACGTCTCGGGTGTGACTTGGGATGGTAGCAAGATCACTGCGACTTCGACTGTTAATGGTGCCACCGGCAATGTCACCCTGACTGCAACCCTGAAGTCCAACCAGCAGGTTACGTGGGTTTGTGGCGGCACCGTTGACAAGAAGTACCGTCCGGGCACCTGCCAGGGCTAATCGCCTCTGGTAGAGCTGTGGCATGAACGGGGGGGCTTCTGGCCTCCCCGTTTTCGTTTTGGGGGAGTGTGACCGCTTACCGCTGCAGCTGATGTGTGTGGTCGTGCAATTGCGGTCTCTGGGAGTTATATGTACTACGTCGTGTCCTTCCTGTGGTGGGGCCTCTGGTTAGGAGGCCAGTTCGCGCTCGTCTTCGAGCGCCAATCCGAGCTGATCAGTGGTCTGCCGCGGGTTGGTGGCGACGGTTTGGCTACCTTCCCAGTGGAGCAAGCACTGGCAGGCGCTGCTTCATACTTTGGGGTGATGCTGCTGCTACACGTTGCTCTGGCGTGGGCCAGCGCAGCCGCCTTTAAGACGGTATTGCTCCCCCGTGTGAGACCGAGGCAACGGCTTCTGACCCTGCTTGCTCAACTGCTGCTGATGACATTGGCATTGTCATTTGCAGGAGCTTGGATCTATCCGCAGTCGGCTATGGGTGACGTGCTGGGCCTCGCCCTGCTGCAGCCAAGTACGCGAGTGATTGCAATTGCCCTGCTGTTTGCCAGCGTGGCCTTGTTGCTGATCTGGGTTTATGTGATCTGTCGTCGTTCCCGTCCAACGCGGGTCATCTTGGCATTGATTGCAGTCGCGTTGGTGCTGCCGGGCGCGGGGCTTTGGTTCAGCGTGCCGCGCTCGGCCTCGGTACAAGCGCCAGATGTGATCATCATTGGCATAGACTCGCTGCGCCCAGACCACCTTCAGCGCAATCATGCGCCGTTCCGGGTGATGCCCCAAGTGGAGGCGCTGCTAGATCGTTCTGTGGTATTCGATGACGCGCTGAGCACGCAGCCCCACACCTCGCCTGCTACGACTAGCGTATTGACCGGTCAGTGGCCAGCTCACAGTGGCGCACGCGGCAATCTGTTCCCCGCCAGCAATTCGACAGCCTCCGCAAGTATGGCACACGCTTTTGCTGCGGCTGGTTACGAGACCATGTTTGCGATGGATGAAACACGATTCGCGAACATCGATCAAGTCTATGGTTTCCAGCGCGTACTGTCGCCAGGCATGGGAGTCAGCGAGATGCTGCTCGGCGTGCTTGGCGACAACGTGCTTAGCAATCTGCTGATGGCTGCGCCGGTTTCTCGAATGCTAACTCCGAATGTGTACGGTAACCGAGCACATGTGTCGGTATATAGGCCGGAGGCCTTCAGTCGGCGGCTAACTGACGGAGTACAGCGAGCACCGGCCAATAAGCCGCTGTTCCTGTACGTACACTTCTGCATGGCGCATTGGCCCTACCAGTTTACTCGCCTAGGTGACGACGATCGATTCGAGGATCTGCCCACGGGAGAGTATGCCGATGCCAAGCCGCAGTACCTGCGTGGGTTGGCTACCGCTGATCAGCAAGTGGCTCAACTGCTGGACGATCTTCGGCGCAATGGTCGACTGAATAACGCCATCGTAGTGGTTATGTCTGACCACGGCGAAGATTTCGATTTGCGAAAGGATCTGTGGCCGGCTGGTGACATCCAGGTGCCCGGCGGTATCGTCAATGGACATGGAGGGTCAGCTATTCGTGCGCCGCAGACGTCTGTACTGCTGGCTTTCACGCGGTTCGGCCAAGGAAGCTTCGTGCCGACAGTGCGTCATGACCCGGCCAGTTTGGTGGATGTTGCGCCGACGGTGCTGAAGGCTGCCGGAGTGACAGACCACGTGCTGCGAGACGGACGTGACCTGCTGGCGCCGAGCCAAATCCCAATGAATAGCCGCATCAGATTCGTAGAGTCATCCTACTTCCCCGGTTCGCTGCGCAAGTCCGAGATTGACGAAGGGGCAGTTCTACGCGAGATGGCATCGATGTATCGAATCACCTCGGCTGGGCGAGTGGAGGTGAAGCCGCAGTGGATGGCTTACCAGATTAGCCACCGGCAGCGTGCTGCCTATCTGGGCAATTGGGTGCTAATGGCTGCGGAGACCCCGGACGATGGCTTACTGGTGATCGATCGGACGGCCCGTCGTGGCTGGCGCCTGCAAGACGCGCCACCGCAGGCGCCATTGAAGGAGTTGCATGAAGCTTGGTGCGAGCACTGGAAGATGGACGATTCTGGTCGTTTGTTCTGCCATTTAGCTCCGGCCGTGAAGAGCGTTTCTACGGTTACGGCAGTACCAGTGTTGTAGGGTTAACATGCCTGCGGACGCAATGGGCCAGGCCTTGTGACAGCGCGTCTAACCGAAACACGTCGTCTAAACCCTTGTTTGGAAACCAGCATGAGCGCAGTCACCACCCCCAACCTCGTCGGCATCACCGGCCTGGCCCGGCGCCTGGTCCAGGACGGTGCCCTGGACGAGTCCACCGCGCGCGATGCCATGGCCAAGGCCACGGCGGCCCGCCAGCCACTGCCCACCTGGTTCGCGCAGAACAAGCTGGTCAGCGCCTCGCAGCTGGCGGCGGCCAATGCGGTCGAGTTCGGCATGCCGCTGTTCGACGTGTCCACGTTCGATGCCAGCCAGAACGCGATGAACCTGGTCAGCGAGGAGCTGCTGCGCAAGCACAACGTGCTCCCGCTGTTCAAGCGTGGCGGCAAGCTGTTCGTGGGCACCAGCAACCCGACCCACGCGCTGGATGAGATCAAGTTCCACACCAATCTGGTGGTGGAGACCATCCTGGTCGACGAGGATCAGATCCGCCGCACCCTGGAGCAGTGGCACGCCAGCCATGACACGCTGGGCGATACGCTCGGCGGCGACGACGAGGGGATGGCCAACCTCGATGTCGGCCTGGGCGACGAAGACAATGCCGGTGGCGACTCCGGCATCGACGCCAAGGGCGACGACACGCCGGTGGTGAAGTTCGTCAACAAGGTGCTGGTCGATGCCATCCGCAAGGGCGCCTCGGACATCCACTTCGAGCCGTACGAAGACGACTATCGCGTGCGCCTGCGCATCGACGGCCTGTTGAAGATGGTCGCGCGTGCGCCGGTGAAGCTGAACCAGCGCATCGCCGCGCGCCTGAAGGTGATGGCGCAGCTGGATATCGCCGAAAAGCGCGTGCCGCAGGACGGGCGCATCAAGCTGAACCTGTCCAAGACCAAGCAGATCGACTTCCGCGTCAGCACGCTGCCGACCCTGTTCGGTGAGAAGGTGGTGCTGCGTATCCTGGATGGCAGCGCCGCCAAGCTGGGCATCGACAAGCTGGGTTACGAGCCGGACCAGCAGAAGCTGTTCATGGATGCCATCCACAAGCCCTACGGCATGGTGCTGGTGACCGGCCCGACCGGCTCGGGCAAGACGGTGTCGCTGTACACCGCGCTGGGCATCCTCAACGATGAGACCCGCAACATCTCCACCGCCGAAGACCCGGTGGAAATCCGCCTGCCCGGCGTCAACCAGGTGCAGCAGAACAACAAGCGCGGCATGACCTTCGCCGCCGCACTGCGCTCGTTCCTGCGCCAGGATCCGGACATCATCATGGTCGGCGAAATCCGCGACCTGGAGACGGCCGAGATTGCCATCAAGGCCGCGCAGACCGGCCACATGGTGCTGTCCACGCTGCATACCAACGATGCGCCGCAGACCATCGCGCGACTGATGAACATGGGCATCGCGCCGTACAACATCACCAGTTCGGTGACGCTGGTGATCGCCCAGCGCCTGGCGCGCCGTCTGTGCCCGAACTGCAAGCGCCCGGCGCAGTTGCCCGAACACGCGCTGTTGGCCGAAGGCTTCAGCCAGGCACAGCTGGATGCGGGCATCGAGCTGTATGAGGCGGTGGGCTGCGATGAATGCACCGAAGGCTACAAGGGGCGTACCGGCGTCTACCAGGTGATGCCGATGACCGATGAGATCGCCACCATTGTGCTGGCCGGCGGTAATGCACTGCAGATTGCCGAGGCGGCGCAGCAGATTGGAGTGAATGATCTGCGCCAGTCGGCGTTGAAGAAGGCCGCGGCCGGCGTCACCAGCCTGGCCGAGATCAACCGCGTGACCAAGGATTGAGGTAGATCCACGCCATGCGTGGATGGCGCGGCCCGCCGCCGGTTAGAGCCCTTTCCCATGGAAAGGGCTCTGACCCTGGGTTTACTCCATGCCCAGCTTTTTCAGCTTGTAGCGCAATGCACGGAAGGTGATGCCCAGCTGTGCGGCGGTGCGGGTCTTGTTCCAGCGGTTCTCTTCCAGCGCGCGCTGGATGGCACTGCGCTCGAGCTGCTCGATGTACGAGGGCAGGGCGGCGCTGCCGGGTTGCAGGTCGGCCACGGCTTCAGCCGGCGCGGCGCTGCCCGGTGCGCGCGGTGAATGCTGGGGCAGGCGCAGGTCATCAGCACCGATGCAGTCTTCTTCGGCCAGCGCCAGTGCGCGTTCGAGGATGTTCTCCAGTTCGCGTACGTTACCGGGGAAGCTGTACTGGGCCAGCGCCTCCAGGGCCGAAGGCGCCAGCAGCGGCGTGCCGCGTCCATGGCTGCGGGCCAGGCGCGCCAGTACCGCTGCGGCCAGCTCCGGCAGATCCTGGCGGCGCTCGCGCAGCGGCGGCACCTTCAGCTCGATCACATTGATGCGGTAATACAGGTCGTGGCGGAAGCGGCCATCCTCGACCAGCTCGGCCAGGTCCTTGTGGGTGGCCGAGAGGATGCGCACGTCCACCGGTTCTTCGTTGGCGGCGCCGACCGCGCGCACCGATTTTTCCTGGATCGCGCGCAGCAGCTTTACCTGCATCTGCAGCGGCAGCTCGGCCACTTCGTCCAGGAACAGGGTGCCGCCATGGGCAGCCTGGAACAGGCCGGGCTTGTCGGCATGGGCGCCGCTGAAGCTGCCCTTGCGATGGCCGAAGAACTCGCTTTCCATCAGTTCGCCCGGGATGGCGCCGCAGTTGACCGGCACGAACGGGCCGGCCGCGCGTGCGCCCTGGGCGTGGATGGTGCGCGCCACCAGCTCCTTGCCGACCCCGGATTCACCCAGGATGTAGACCGGCGCCTGGCTGCGCGCGACCTTGCCGATGGTGGTGCGCAGCACGTCCATCGCCGGCGAGGCGCCCAGCAGCCGCGCGCCCTGTTCGGCACTGGGGCCGGGTGCGGGGCGGTCGGCGTTGTTGAGTTCCAGCGCGTGCTTGACCAGCCCGCGCAGCACGGCGATGTCCACCGGCTTGCTGACGAAGTCGAAGGCGCCGGCCTTCAGCGCTTCCACGGCCAGGTCCATGCTGCCGAAGGCGGTGATCATCGCCACCGGCGTGCGTGGGTAGTGCTGGGCAATCTCACTCACCAGCTCGATGCCGTTGCCGTCGGGCAGGCGCATGTCGGTGATGCACAGGTCGTACGGATTGCTGGCCAGCAGCTCGCGCGCCTCGGCAAGGTTGGCCGCGGTACTGATGCGCAGCCCCATACGGCCAAGCGTCAGGACCAGCAGTTCGCGGATGTCGCGTTCATCGTCGACGACGAGGGCGCTGCGGGTTTCGTTCATGGGCGGAGAAGATAAACGAGGGGGCTGGAAGCGACAAATGTTTGACGCACAGAATCGGAATCAGGTGGGCAGCAGGGTGTGCGGGCCGGGCAGCACCAGGCGGAAGCAGGAACCACCGGCAGGCACCGGGATGTAGTCCAGGCGCGCCTGATTGGCGCGGCACAGTTCGCGGGCGATATACAGCCCCAGGCCGGTGCCGTGCTCGGAGGTGGTGAAGAACGGGCGGAACAGCTGCGCGGCCACGCTTTCGGGAATACCGGGGCCACGGTCCATCACGTCGATCACCGCGCTGCGTTCATGCTGGGCCACGCGCAGGCGCACGCGTGCCGGCTGCTGGCCGATGCGCCCGTACTTGAGCGCGTTGTGCACCAGCACGGTCAGCACCTGGTACAGGTGCTTGCTGTCGACCTGGGCCATCACCGAGGTGTCGTTGATGATCGGCTCGATGCTGTCCGTCTCCAGTGTCTGGCCCTGCTTGTACTCCAGCACGAAGCGCCGGACGAAAGCGGCCAGGTCGACGTTCTCCGGTGTGGCGCGTTCGCGCCGGGCCAGGCCCAGCACGCTTTCGACGATGCCGTTGGTGCGCTGGCACTGCTGGCGGATGATCTGCAGCAGGCGGCGGTCGCTCTCGTTGAATCCGGTGCCTTCCTCCAGCAGCTGCACGGCGTAGTTGATGGCCGCCAGCGGATTGCGGATTTCATGGGCCAGGCTGGCCGAGAAGCGTCCCATGGCCGACAGCGTGAGCGATTCGGCACGGCGCGAGACCACGCTGGAATCGTCCAGGAACACCAGCGCCAGATCGCTGCCGGCCAGCAGGCGGGCGAAACGCGGCTGCACTTCCGGTTGGTCCGGGTTGAGCTGCAACGGCAGTTCTTCCTGCGCCCAGCCATTGCGCCAGCGCTGCAGGCGGCGGGCCAGTTCCGGCGCGGCGCTGGTCAGATCCAAGCGGCCGCTTTCGCCGTTGCCGTCGTTGTCGCCCAGCAGCATCGAGGCCGCTTCGTTGGCCAGGGTGATGCGGTTGTCGGCGTCCACCACCAGCACGCCGGTACGCATGCGGCGGATGATCAGTTCATTGATCTGGAACAGGTTGGCCACTTCGTCGCCGCGCTGGTTGGCCAGCTGCTGGTTGCGACGGGCGCGGTTGCCCACCTGGTAGCTGATGAAGGCCAGGGCCAGGTAGCTGGTGGCGAACATCGCCAGTTCGGCCAGGGTGCGGGTCGGGTCTCCGCCCTCCAGCAGTTTCCAGGTGTACTCCACGCCGGTGGCCAGGCTGGCGGCCAGCGCCAGGCCCAGGCCCCAGCTGAGTGGCAGCAGGGTGGCGGCCGCGGCGATGTTGAACAGCAGCGACATCGAGATGCCCGCGCTGGCACCGGGCAGGGCATGCGAAAGCAGGGTGGCGGCGACGATGTCCACCAGCACGCCACTGACCACGATCGGGCGCAGCCAGCGTTCATTGCGGCCGATCGCCAGGGCCAGCAACGACAGCAGCAGGTAGATCACCGCGACGGTATCGGCCAGGCGCGGGTGGTGGGCTTCGCCGACCATGGCCGACAGCGGGCTGTACAGCAGGCCGGCGATGACGGCGGCGATCAGTACCCGGTACAGCGCGAAGAAGTACAGCTCGCGCCGCGGGATCGATTCGATGCGGTCAATCAATGAAGCACTGGGTGACACGCCGGAACTCCCCTTCTGGCTGCCTGGAACTGGGTTTTGACGGCGGTGGCCGACAGCGTAGCCGATGTTCCCCCGATCATCGGAACCGCGCCATGTAGCGTCGAGCTTGCTCGACTCTACCCCGACACCGCCGCCCCAAGTATAGGCTTGTGGAAGCGATTTCCTGCGCAATCGGGCCCGGGCGGGTGCCTGGCCGGGCCCGCCCTGCGCCCGCAACCGCCTGAATGACGGCGGAAAACTGGCCGGGCCTGGCGTTTGGTACAGACTTCTTTGCGCCCCGGCGCCGGCTCGGCCACAATAGTGGGCCCGCCGCGGTCCATGCCGGCGCCCCGCCGGGGCCCTGAGGAATTGCGTGCGGTCGTTCCTATTCCCACGGTGACGCATGAATTTCCACGAATACCAGTCAAAACAACTGCTTGCCGAGTACGGCATCCCGGTCCCGGCCGGCAAGGTCGCTGCGACCCCGGACGAAGCGGTTGCCGCTGCCAACTCCCTGGGCCAGGGCCCCTGGATGGTCAAGGCGCAGATCCACGCTGGCGGCCGCGGCAAGGCTGGCGGCGTCAAGTTCTGCAAGACCACCGACGACGTGAAGGCCGCTGCGGCCAAGATGCTCGGCACCAAGATGGCCACCTACCAGACCGCTGGCGTTGAACTGCCGGTCAACCTGGTGCTGGTGACCACCGCCGGCGAGATCGTCAAGGAACTGTACCTGTCGGTGCTGGTTGACCGTGGCACCAAGACCATCACCTACATCGCCTCTTCGGAAGGCGGCGTGGAGATCGAGCAGGTTGCTGCTGAAACCCCGGAACTGATCCACTCGCTGAACGTCGACTTCGTCGAAGGCGTGCAGGGTTACCACGGCCGTGATTTCGGCTTCAAGCTGGGCCTGACCGCCAAGCAGGCCGGCCAGTTCGCCAGCATCATGGTGAACCTGTACCGCCTGTTCAACGAAAAGGACCTGGCCCTGGTTGAAATCAACCCGCTGGCCATCCTGGACGACGGCAACCTGTACGCGCTGGACGGCAAGTTCGACAGCGACGACAACGCCGCGTTCCGCCAGAAGGCCCTGGTCGCCATGCGCGACAAGACCCAGGAAGATCCGACCGAAGTGATCGCTTCGGAACTGGACATCAACTACGTCACCATGGACGGCAACATCGGCTGCATGGTCAACGGCGCCGGCCTGGCCATGGCCACCATGGACGTCATCAAGCTCAACGGCGGCGAGCCGGCGAACTTCCTGGACGTGGGCGGCGGTGCCAACAAGCAGCGCGTCATTGAAGCCTTCAAGCTGATCCTGTCCTCGGACAAGGTCGAAGGCATCTTCGTCAACATCTTCGGCGGCATCGTCCGCTGCGACATGATCGCCGAAGGCATCATCGCCGCCGTGAAGGAAGTGGGCGTCAAGGTTCCGGTGGTGGTGCGCCTGGAAGGCACCAACGTGGAAGAAGGCAAGCAGCTGCTGCGTGACAGCGGCATGGCCATCATCCCGGCTGACAACATCAACGATGGCGCCAAGAAGATCGTTGAAGCTGTCAAGAACGCCGCCTGATACCGACACCAAGGAATTCCAATGTCTGTTTTGATCAACAAGAACACCAAGGTGATCGTGCAGGGCTTCACCGGCCAGCAGGGCACCTTCCACGCCACTCAGATGATCGAGTACGGCACCCAGGTTGTCGGCGGCGTGACCCCGGGCAAGGGTGGCACCACCCACATCGACCTGCCGGTCTTCAACACCGTGGCCGACGCCGTGCAGAGCACCGGCGCCAACGCGTCGGTGATCTACGTGCCGCCGCCGTACGCGGCTGACGCGATCCTGGAGGCCGCTGCTGCCGGCATCAAGGTCATCGTCTGCATCACCGAAGGCATTCCGGTGCTGGACATGCTGCGCGTGAAGAACGTGCTGACCCGTTCGCATCCGGACACCGTGCTGATCGGGCCGAACTGCCCGGGCGTCATCACCCCGGGTGAGTGCAAGATCGGCATCATGCCGGGCCACATCCACCAGCCGGGCAAGATCGGCATCGTGTCGCGTTCGGGCACCCTGACCTATGAAGCGGTCAAGCAGACCACTGAAGTCGGCCTGGGCCAGTCCACCTGCATCGGCATCGGTGGTGACCCGATCAACGGCCTGAACTTCGTCGACTGCCTGAAGCTGTTCAACGAAGACCCGCAGACCGAAGGCATCATCATGGTCGGCGAAATCGGCGGTGACGCTGAAGAAGCCGGCGCCGAGTACATCAAGAACCACGTGAAGAAGCCGGTCGTCGGTTTCATCGCCGGTGCGTCGGCTCCGGCCGGCAAGCGCATGGGCCACGCCGGTGCGATCGCCTCGGGCGGCAAGGGCACCGCGGAAGGCAAGTTCGCCGCCATGGAAGCTGCCGGTGTTGTCACCGTCCGCTCGCCGGGCGACCTGGGCGCTGCCATCGCCAAGCTGGTCAAGTAAGACCGGCTGCTCTTGTAGAGTCGAGCTTGCTCGACTGCTGCATGCGAAAACACAAAGGCCGCCTCCGGGCGGCCTTTGTGCGTCTGGGGTCCCGCGTTCCGGCGGCCCCATCCACGCATGGCGTGGATCTACCGGGCGCGCCCGGCGCGCGCATGGCGCGGCGTTACAATGGGTGCATTGCAACCACAGGCTGGATTCCCATGGCTTCGATCCGCATCGCGATGGCGCAGTTCGACTTCCCGGTCGGCGATGTTGCCGGCAACACCGAGCGCATCATCGAGATGATCGGCCAGGCGCGCGACGAATACGGCGCCGAGCTGGTGATGTTCCCCGAGCTGGCGGTCAGCGGCTACCCGCCGGAAGACCTGCTGCTGCGCCCGGGCTTCCTGTACGAGTGCGAGCAGGCAATGACACGCATCGCGGCGGCTTGTCGTGGCATCACCGCCGTGGTCGGCTGGCCGCAGGCCGCCGGTGCGGTGGTCTACAACGCCGCCAGCGTGCTGCGTGATGGCCTGGTCGAGCAGACCTATCGCAAGCGCGAGCTGCCCAATTACGCCGTGTTCGACGAACGCCGCTACTTCGATGTTGATCCCGACGGTGGCAGCTGCGTGTTCGAGGTCAACGGCATTCCGGTGGGCCTGCTGATCTGCGAGGACCTGTGGTTCGCCGAGCCGTTGGCCGATACCGTGCGCGCCGGTGCGCAGCTGGTGGTGGTGCCCAATGCGTCGCCCTACGAACGCGGCAAGCATGCCCAGCGCGATGCAGTGCTGGCCGCACGCACGCGCGAGAGCGGCGCGGCGATTGCCTACCTCAACGTGGTCGGTGGCCAGGACGCGCTGGTGTTCGATGGCGCCTCGGTGGTGGCCGACGGTGACGGCACGGTGCACCCGGCCGCCGCCGCCTTCGTCGACCAGTGGCTGGTGGTGGAGTATGACGGCGCCAGCCGCCGCTTCCTGCCGCACGTGTGGATGGACGACGGCGACGAGAGCATGGATGCGCTGGCCTGGCGCGCGGTGACCCGTGGCATCCAGGACTACTGCCGCAAGAACGGTTTCAAGAAGGTCTGGCTGGGCCTGTCCGGTGGCATCGACTCGGCGCTGGTGCTGGCCATGGCGGTGGATGCGATGGGCGCGGACAACGTCACCGCAGTACGCCTGCCGTCGCGCTACACCGCCGGCCTGTCCAACGACCTAGCGGCCGAGCAGTGCCAGGCACTGGGCGTAAAGCTGGAAGCGGTGTCGATCGAGCCGGCGTTCAAGGGCCTGATGGAATCGCTGGCGCCGATGTTCGAGGGCACCACGCCGGATGTGACCGAAGAGAACCTGCAGTCGCGCAGCCGTGGCGTGATCCTGATGGCGCTGGCCAACAAGTTCGGCGGACTGCTGCTGACCACCGGCAACAAGAGCGAGTACGCAGTGGGCTACGCCACCATCTACGGCGACATGTGCGGTGGCTATGCGCCGCTGAAGGACCTGTACAAGACCGAGGTGTTCGGCCTGTCCAAGTGGCGCAACACCGTGGGCGGCGCGCCGGTGATTCCACCGGCGGTGATCAGCCGCCCGCCGTCGGCCGAACTGCGCGAGAACCAGCTGGATCAGGATTCGCTGCCGGCCTATGACGTGCTGGACGGCATCCTGTACCGCTACATCGACCAGGAACAGTCGCGTACCGAGATTGTTGCCGCAGGCTATGACGCGGCCGTGGTCGACCGCGTGCTGCGCCTGGTGCGCATCAGTGAATGGAAGCGGCACCAGGCCGCGCCGGGGCCGAAGGTCTCGCGCCGCGCGTTCGGCCGCGAGCGCCGTTACCCGATCAGCAACGGCTACAAGGGCTGAGGTAGCGTGCATCCGCGTATGGCGTGGATCTACTGTGCGGTGTCCAGTAGTTTTTCCAGGCGAGCGGTTTCGGCGGCCTCGTCGAAGCGGCCGTCTTCCAGCCGTGCGCGCACGAAGGCCAGCCCATCGGCCGCTGCTGCATCCAGCGTGGCGCGGTGGTCGACCGGGTACTGCCGGAAGGCCACCGGCTCGCCACGCAGGGCCAGGCCGGCGGCGTACAGCAGGGTGGTCAGGTAGGGCACATCCTGGTCGGCGGTGCCGTGGGCCAGCATCAGCGGCTGGGTGAACCCGTGCCGTGGCACACCCAGATAGTCGTGCAGCAGCGTCCAGATACCCGGCACCGAGGTCAACGGTGCGCTGAACATCTCGCCGGTGCTGGCGCCCTCCAGCTGCGCGGCCAGATCGGTCAGGCAGTGCTGGCGGGCCAGCGCGATACGGGCCCGGCCTTGCGCGCTCAGCACGCGGTCGATCTGCGGTGCCACCTGCAGCAGGCCATCGAGCAGGTAGGCGTGGTAGGCGTTGAGTGCCCCCGGATTGGCGGTGCGGCTGTCGGGCCTCATCACCAACGCGGTGATTTCCACGGCCGTGGGCGTGCCGGCGGTAAAGCTGCCCTTGAACTGCAGGGCGGGGCCGGCGTAGTCGGCCGCCAGATGGCCGGCGCTCAGCGCCGCCGACGCCCCCTGCGAATAGCCCACCGACACCCAGCGTGGCGACAGGCGACCGCCGTCCAGGAACTGGTGGCTGGCCTTGACCATGTCGATGCTGTTGCGCGCGGCGGTGCGCACGTGCAGGTAGGTGTGCTGGCCCGGGCTGCCGAGGCCCTGGTAGTCAGCTGCGACCACGGCATAGCCCTGGCCGAGGAAGTGGTCCAGGAAGCGCCCGTCGCGCTCGGGGCGGGTGGGGCCGGACACCGACGGCGCGCAGTGGTCGGCAATGCCCTGGGTGCCATGCGCCCAGGAGACCACCGGCCAGCCGCCCGCCGGCGCGGTGCCGGCAGGCAGATAGAGCAGCCCGGTGCCCTGGGCCAGCCGCCCGCTGTGATCGGGGGTGTGATAGCTCAGCAGGTACGCCTGGGCCGCCTTCGATGGCACCCAGTCGGCGCGATAGGGGGCTGCCGTGAGCAGATCGCCGGGCTCGGCAGCCGCGGCCGCAACGGGCAGGGCCAGCAGGGTGGCGGCGAGGGTGGCCAGCAGGGGCCGGGTGCGGGAAACGGTTGAGGTCATGCGGACTCCAGGCAGGCGGGAATGGCCGTGCGATGGAGTGTGGAGGGCCGTGCGGGTCCGGTTTGGGAGCGGCATCGCAACGGCGGCCGATTCGTAGAATTCCTAGTGCCGGGCCGAGTGGGACGGGGCAAGCGGCGGGGGAGAGCCGTCAAGCATGGCTCGACGCTACAAAAAGAAAGGGCCCCTTGCGGGGCCCTTCGCTTTCTTATTTCTTTTCCAGTCGCGCGTTGCGCTGGCCGGTACTGGCTGATTTCTCGCCGGCAAACGGGTTCAACTTGCGGATCATCCACGGGTACTTCGGCCACTTGCCTTCCAGCCACGGGTGGTCCGGCTGGTTCAGCTGCAGCACGCGACGGGCATCGTCGGCCAGCGTCTTGTTGCCCAGGTGGGTGTAGGAATCGGCCAGTACGGCCACCGCGTCGTACTGGAAGGCGCTCTGCGGGTAGGTTTCCAGCAGGTAGTTGGCGCGGCCCACGGCCGAGACCCAGGCGCCGCGGCGCATGTAGTACAGGGCGTTGTCCAGCTCGTGCTGGGCGAACACGTCACGCAGCTCCACCATGCGCTGGCGGGCATCGGCGGCGTAGCGGCTGTTCGGGTAGCGGTCGACAACGATGTTGAAGTCCGAATAGGCCTGGTGCGGCGTGGACAGGTCGCGACGGCTGGCGTCCAGCGACCATACGCGACGCAGGAAAACCGTACTGCGGTTGGAGTTGGCCAGGCCGCGCAGGTAGTACAGGTAGGCGATGTTGCGGTGGGTCGGGTAGGTACGGATGAAGCGGTCGATGCTGGACACCGCGTCATCGTGCTTGCCGGCCTTGTACTGGGCGTAGGCGGTCTCGATCATCGCCTGTTCGGTGTACGGGCCGTAGGGGTACTGGGCCACCAGGCGGCGGAAGCTGGCTTCGGCGCCGCTCCAGTTGCCACCCTGCATCAGCTTGTGGCTCTTCTCATACAGCTGTTCGACCGGCACGCCTTCGTCGGGGCGATCACCCTTCTTGGCGCCGCGATGGCAACCGGTGGCGGCGATGACCAGCACCAGCAGCAGGGCGGTGAGGCGGACGGGCGCGGAGAGCATGACGGAGCGTCGGATCATGGGGTCGAGGCGGGACGCGGCTGGAATACGAAGGGTCGATGATAGCCTAGTGTCCTGTCCAGCGACTGAAACCGGCCGCCGGGACCCCAAAATTTCAAAGAATGCCCCCTGCCATGTCTGAACAACCCTCCGAATCGGCCCGCCAGGCCATCGTCCCCGACACCGCCGCCGGCCGCCGTTTCGACGCCGTCGTGGCCGAATTGTTTCCCGAATACTCGCGCTCGCGCCTGACCGAGTGGATCAAGGCCGGCGATGTGCTGCTCGACGGCGCACAGGTGCGCCCGCGCGACCCGCTGCGCGGTGGCGAGGTCGTGACCCTCAACGTGGTGCTGGAAACCCAGACCGATGCGCAGCCGGAGGACATCCCGCTGGACGTGCTGTTCGAGGACGAGCACCTGCTGGTGATCAACAAGCCGGTTGGCCTGGTGGTCCACCCGGGTGCCGGCAACCACAGCGGCACCCTGGTCAACGCGCTGCTGTTCCGCGACCCGTCGGTGGCGGTGTTGCCGCGTGCCGGCATCGTGCACCGCCTGGACAAGGACACCAGCGGCGTGATGGTGGTGGCCAAGACCCTGGAGGCGCAGACCGCGCTGGTCGAGCAGCTGGCCGCGCGCGATGTGCACCGCCAGTACCTGGCGATCGTGATGGGCGCACTGGTGGCCGGCGGTACCGCCGATGCCCCGATCGACCGCCACCCGCGTGACCGCCTGAAGATGGCGGTGCGCGAAGACGGCAAGGAAGCGATCACCCATTACCGCCTGCGCGAGCGCTTCCGTGCGCACACCGCGCTGGAGTGCCGCCTGGAAACCGGGCGTACCCACCAGATCCGCGTACACATGGCGCACGTGCGCCATCCGATCATCGGCGACCCGCTCTACGGCGGCGCGCTGAAGCTGCCCAAGGGCGCCAGCGACGAGCTGGTGGCCGCGCTTCGCGGCTTCAAGCGCCAAGCGCTGCACGCCGAGACCCTGGAGTTCACCCACCCGATCACCGGTGAACCGGTGCGCAACACCGCGCCGGTGCCGGAGGACATGCTGCAGCTGATGAAGGTGCTGCGCGAGGACAGCGAAGCCTTCGCCGCACGCGAGCGGGACCGCTGGTAATGACCGCCGCGCTGCCCCTGCTGCAGGCTGACTGGCCGGCGCCTCCGGGCGTTCATGCGTTGACCACGCGGCGGCATGGCGCGGGCATCTCGCCGGCGCCGTTCGCGCAGTTCAACCTGGGCAACCGGCACGCGGCCGATGGCGATACGCCGGCCAACGTCGAACACAACCGCCAGCTACTGCGGCAGGGGCTGGCGTTGCCGTCGGCACCGCACTGGCTGCGCCAGGTGCACAGCAGTACCGTGCTGCGCTTCACGGCGCCTCCGGTGGAAGGCGCCAGCGAGCCGGTGGCCGATGCGTCGGTGACCTCGGTGCCCGGTGTGGTGCTGGCGATCCTGACCGCCGACTGCCTGCCGGTGGTGTTCGCCGCCGCCGACGGCAGCGAGGTGGGCGCGGCCCACGCCGGCTGGCGCGGGCTGGCCGACGGCATGCTGGAGGCCACAGTGGCCGCCATGCAGACGCCGCCGGCGCAGCTGCGCGCGTGGCTGGGCCCGGCTGCCGGACCGGCCGATTACGAGATCGGTGAAGAGGTCTATCACGCGTTCGTCGGCCATGATGCGGCCGCCGCATCGGCGTTCGTGGCGACCCGGGCCGGGCACTGGAAGGTGGATCTGTTCGCACTGGCGCGGCAGCGCCTGCAGGCGGCGGGAATGGACCCGGCGCAGGTGTACGGCGGCACGCTGTCGACGATGGCTGACCCGGATCTGTATTCGCACCGGCGCGATCGTCGCACCGGGCGCATGGCGACGCTGGCCTGGATCGCACCCTGACCCCACCGTTGTTCGCACGCGTGCTGGGGCCGGCGTTCGCCACCCTGGCCGGCCCGGTGCGTGCGCTGCACGCCACGCCATTGCCCTGCCGTTACCTGGGGCAGGCGCGGATCGAGCGTGGCCGGCACTGGCTGGTGCCGCTGCTGGCTGTGCTGGCACGCCTGCCGCATAACGGCGACGCGCTGCCTACCGAAGTCCTGTTCAGCGCACACGGGCAGGGCGAACGTTGGGCGCGGCGCTTTGGTCGCTGGCCGATGGTGTCGCGGCTGTGGGCGCACCAGGGATATCTGCGCGAACAACTCGGCGCGGTGTGCTTCGAGTTCAATCTGCAGGTCCGCGAGGGCGGCATCGACTGGTCGGTGCGGCGGGTCTGGGCCTTCGGGTGCGTGCCGTTGCCGGCGCGTTGGTTTGGCGGTGTGCGCTGCCGCGAAGCCTGGCACGAGCAGCGCTACACTTTCCTGGTGGATGTGACCTTGCCCTGGGCAGGAGCCCTGATCCGCTATGAAGGCTGGCTCGAACCGCAGTGATACCGCCGCAGATGCCGGCAGTGCGGTGATTGTCTTTGATGGCGTCTGTGCGCTGTGCAACCGCTGGGTGCGCTTCCTGCTGCGGTTCGACCGGCAGCGGCGCTACCGGTTCGCGGCCATGCAGGGCGCGCAGGGCAGTGCGCTGCTGCGCCAGCATGGACTGGACCCGCAGGATCCGGCGTCCTTCCTGCTGCTGGATGCGCACGGCGCGTGGACCGATACCGATGCGATCCTGCGTGTACTGGCCGGGCTGGGCGGTGTGTGGCGCCTGAGCGGCGCGCTGCGTGTGCTGCCGCGCGCCTGGCGTGACGCGGCGTATCGGATGCTGGCGCGCAATCGCTATCGCTGGTTCGGACGCCACGACGCGTGCCATCTGCCGGCGCCGGAACACAGCGCGCGGTTCCTGGATTGACCTTCCGTCTCCTGTAGCGCCGAGCAGATGCAGCCGAGCATGGCTCGGCACTACAGGGGGCCGCTGTCTTTTTCTCAGTCGAGCAGGCGGTAGTTGATGCGACGGTTCTGTGCGCGGCCGCTGTCGCTGCGATTGTCGGCGATTGGCCGATCCTGTCCGTAGCCAACCGCGACCAGCGTGGTGGCTGGGATGCCCAGCGCCTGCAAGGCCTGTGATACCGCCTCGGCGCGCTGCTGGCTGAGCTGCAGGTTGGCCTCGGCGTGACCCACGCTGTCGGTGTGCGCGCCGATCTCAACGCGAAGGCCGGCCGGTGTACCGCGCAGCGCATCGGCGACCGCCTGCACGGTCTGCCGCGAGTCGCCGGTCAACTCGGACGAACCGGCATGGAACTTCAACGTCGTCTGGTTCAGTGCGGCAACCCGTTGCGCGGTGTCGACGCCGGCGGGCAGCTGCGCCAGCGCGGCCAGGCCCGGGCCCCACAGGCCACTCATCTCCAGCGTCGGAAAGTCCTGGCGCAGGCGCCGCGAGATGGCCTGCCGCTGCGCGTCTTCCATGGCGGTGGTATCGATGGTCAGCTGCATGCCGGCGAACTCCAGGTGCAGGCCGTCGCCCTGCAGATGGGGGAGATCGGCAATCAGGCGGTCCAGCCAGCGGGGTGACTGCGCGCGCGGGTCCAGTGCAATGCCTCCGTACAGGTTCGATGCACCGTGCACGGCGCGCAATGCGTTCCAAGCGCGGCGTCGCTCGCCTTCGCTGGGCAGGCTGCCGCTGACCTGCACCTGCGTGCCGTGTTGATGCAGGGACAGTCGCGCGGTGTGCTCACGCGGAACGTCCTGCACGGTCCACAGCGGCGTGCGCGCCTTCAGCAGCACCCAGGTGGTCAGGCCCAGCACGGTGGCGACCGCCAGCATCCACAGCACGCTGCGGATCGCCATGCCGTACATCGCGCGCGAGGGCACGCTGCCGGCCATGCGCCTGGGCGAGCGGGTGCCGTGTGCGCGCCGGGCTCCGGCCGGGTGGGCGCCGCCGTCCGGTGCCGAGCGCAGGGTGACCACGCCGGGCAGCAGATGGCAGGCCACCACGCGGAACGATCCCGGAGACATTCCGCTGCGGTGGGCGATCATCGCCAGCGTGTGTGCGCCCAGTGCGCGCTCCAGTTCACTGGCCACGATCGGCAGCCGCAGCGATGCGGACTGTCGCCAGGAATGGAAACGGGCGGCCAGGCCCGCCTGCTCGAACCGCCGCTCCAGGCCGGCCAATCCGTCGGGATGCGAGTCCACCCAGGCACTGATCACATCCACCACCCAACGGGTGCGATGGCCCAGCTCCAGGCGTATTGCGGCATCTTCGATGAAACGGTCGTAGGCGGACATGCGGTGACTCCCCGGCAGGTGATGTGCAACGCCACGCGGCGGCCGTGGAGGCGGCACGCGTGGCTCAGGGGGCGTCACTCTGGGCAACGGCTGTCAATGCCGAATGAAATCGCCGGCGCCGCACGCCGCTCGGTGGCCTGCCTGCACGTTGTCCACGCCCGCCGAAGCCTTGTGCGCAAAGGCTTTCACCGGCTGCTGAGTGCATCGGTAGCGAGACCGCGAGGGCGCGCATGCGCCCGTTGCGATGGTTTCAGTCGCAATTGCTTTCGGGCCGAAAGCGTCAATTTGCGGTCGTCATCGACGTGGTGGCGTCGCGTCCGGCCGATCAGTGGTGGTGGCGGCTCAGCCCTCCAGCGCCTCCAGGTAACTGCGTCGCCAGTGATTGATGTCGTAGGTCCGCAGGTGCTCCATCATCGCGTGCCAGCGCTCCTTGCGCTTGCGCAGCGACATCGTTGCGGCGGTGGCAATGGCATCGGCCATGCCGTCCAGATCGTAGGGATTGACCAGCAGCGCCTGCTTCAGCTCGTCGGCGGCGCCGGCCAGCAGCGAGAGCACCAGTACGCCGGGATCGTCCGGATCCTGCGAAGCCACGTATTCCTTGGCCACCAGGTTCATGCCATCGCGCAACGGCGTCACCAGCCCGACCGCCGCGGCCCGGTAGAAGCCGGTCAGCGTGGCATGGGTGAAGTTCTGGTTGACGTAGCGCAGCGGTGTCCAGTCCGGCTCGGCATGGCCGCCGTTGATGTGGCCGGCAATCTGCTCCAGCGTGCTGCGCAGCTGCCGGTACTCGCTGACGTCGCCCCGCGAGACCGGCGCGATCTGCAGGTAGGTGAGCGAACCGCGCTGGTCGGGATGGCGTTGCAGGTAGCGTTCGAAGCCACGGAAACGCTCCGGAAGGCCCTTGGAATAATCCAGCCGGTCCACGCCGATCGCCAGCTGGCGGTCACGCAGGCTGCCACGCAGCTTCTTCACTGCCGCCTTGGTCGCTGCGGTACCGGCCTGGCGTGCGATCAGGTCGGTGTCGATGCCGATCGGGAACGCGGCCGCGCGGAAACGGCGTCCGCCGGGGGCTTCCAGTTCGCCGTTGTCGAGCACGCGGCCGCCACCGAACAGGCGCAGGTAGGTCTGGAAGCGGTCAGCGTCGCGCTGGGTCTGGAAGCCGACCAGATCGTAGGCGTACAGCGCGGAGAACAGGCGCAGATGATCGGGCATGGCCTGCAGCAGGTCGGCCGAGGGCATCGGAATGTGCAGGAAGAAGCCGATGCGGCAGCCGATGCCACGTTCGCGCAGCAGCGCGCCCAGCGGAATCAGGTGGTAATCGTGGATCCAGACGATGTCGTCCTCGCGCAGCAGCGGCGCGAGTTTGTCGGCAAACAGCGCGTTGACCTTGTGGTAGGTCTCGCGGGTGCCGCGGTCGTAGTCGACCAGATCCAGGCGGAAGTGCAGCAGCGGCCACAGCGTGCGGTTGGCAAAGCCGTTGTAGTAGCCGTCCACCTCGCGCTTGCTCAGGTCCAGAGTGACGAACTCGATGTCGCCGTCGGTCTGCCGGTGCAGCGTGCCACTGCCATCGCGCACGCTCTTGCCGCTCCAGCCGAACCACATTCCGCCACGTTCCTTCAGTGCAGCCAGCAGGCCCACGGCCAGGCCGCCGGCACGGTTCTCGCCGGGCACGGCCACGCGGTTTGAAACCACCACCAGACGACTCACGAGGCCTCCTGCCAGGAACGCGACAGGCGCATCGCGGCGGTGATCAGGCCGACGTGCGAATAGGTCTGCGGGAAATTACCCCAGGCCTCGCCGCTGTCGAAGGCCAGATCCTCCGACAGCAGACCCAGGTGGTTGCGCTGCTTCAGCAGCAGCTCGAACATCTCGCGTGCCTCGTCCATGCGCCCGATCGCCGCCAGCGCATCGATGTACCAGAACGTGCAGATGGTGAAGCTGGTTTCCGGTTCGCCGAAATCATCCGGCGCGACATAGCGGTACAGCGAATTGCCATGCTTGAGGTCGCGGCCGATCGCATCGACGGTGGCGATGAAGCGGGCGTCCATTGCGTCGATGAAGCCGATGTCGGCCAGCAGCAGCAGCGAAGCGTCCAGGCGGTGGCCGCCAAAGGTATCGGTGAAGTGACCGAGCTGGTCACTCCAGGCTTCGGCCATGATGCGCGCGTGGATGGTATCGGCACGCTCGCGCCAGTAGCGTGCGCGGTCGTCGCGCTTGAGGCGTACGGCGATCTTGCACAACCGATCGCAGGCGGCCCAGCACATTGCACTGGTGTAGGTGTGCACCTCGGTGCGGCCGCGGAACTCCCACAGCCCGGCATCGGGTACGTCGTGCAGCGCGAAGGCCTGCTCGCCGAGCGGTTCGAGGCGGGCGAAGGTGTGCGCGTCGCCCGGGTCCTGCAGGCGACGGTCGAAGAACAGCTGGGTGGAGGCCAGTACCACGCTGCCGTAGACGTCGTGCTGGCGCTGCACCCAGGCCAGGTTGCCGCGACGTACCGGGCCCATGCCGCGGTAGCCGGACAGGCTGGGTACTTCGTCCTCATCCAGTTTGGCTTCGAAGCCGATGCCATACAGCGGCTGCAGCGTACCGTCGGTGGTGGCCAGGTTGAAGATGTAGCCGAGGAACTGCTCCATCGTGCGCGTTGCGCCGAGGCGGTTCAGCGCGCGCACCACGAACGCTGCATCGCGCAGCCAGCAGTAGCGGTAATCCCAGTTGCGCACGCTGCCGGGCGCTTCGGGAATGGAGGTGGTCATGGCCGCGATGATCGCGCCGCTGTCTTCGTACTGGCACAGCTTCAGGGTGATCGCACTACGGATCACCGCGTCCTGCCATTCCAGTGGAATGGACAGGTAACGCACCCATTCGCGCCAGTAGTCGCGAGTGCGCTGGAAGGCCTCCTGCACGTAACCGCTGATCGAGCGGTCCAGCGATTCGTCCACGCCCAGGATCAGGTGCACGGGATGGTTGAGCACGAACGGCAGGCCGTCGCGCACCATGCGCACCGGCACGTCGGTGGTCAGCCGCAGTACGTGCTCGGGCAGGATCCAGCGCACGTGGTTGCTGCCCCAGGTGGACTCGGGCACGCGCGCACCCCAGTCGGCCAGCGGACGTGCGCGCACCGTGATGCGTGGGCTGCCGGCCAGCGGACGTACCTGGCGGATCAGGCTGACCGGGCGATAGAAGCGGTCGTTCTGCCGCCAGCGCGGGGCGAAGTCGAGGATCTCCAGTGCGCCGCCATGCTGGTCGCGCAGTATCGTGCGCAGGATCGCGGTATTGGTGAGGTATTCCTGTTCGCTGTCGGCGAAGTCCTCCAGCTCGATGGCGAAGTCGCCACCGCTCTGCTGGTTGGGGCCGAGCAGGGCACAGAAGGTTGGGTCGCCGTCGAAGGTGGGCAGGCAGCTCCAGACAACGCGGGCATGTTTGTCGACCAGGGCGCCGAAGCTGCCGTTGCCGACCACGCCCAGATCAAGATCGGGTTGGGTCATCACGCGGTACATCTCGGTTGCGGCCGTGGGGGATGGCCGGGTCAATAGGCATTCTCACGCAGCCAGGCGTGCACGCTGCGTATGTCAGGCAGCGCGAACACCGCCGCGCTGGATTCGCGTTCACCCACCAGCACGCTCCAGCCATGCTGGCCGTTGGCGGCGGCGAAGCCGAATTCGTCGGTAAGGTCATCGCCGAGGAACACCGGCAGGCGTCCACGGAAAGGCAGGTACTGCATCATCCGGCGCACCGCCCGGCCCTTGTCGGTGCCCACTGGCACGAACTCGACCACGTGGTCGCCCGGTTGCAGGCGATAGCCGGCGCGGCCGCGCGCATGGCGATCGGCGAAGGCGCGGACTTCGTTGGCCGCATGAGGTGCGCCGCGCCAGTGCAGGGCAAGGCCGACGCCCTTGTCCTCCACCAGCACGCCGGGATGGCCATGCGCGAAACGCATCGCCTGCTGGTGCAGGGCGTGCAGCCATTCGGCGGTGTCTTCGTCGTGGTCATCGCGCAGTACGTGCCCATCCTGGCCGCGCAGCTCGTGGCCATGCAGGCCGGCGGCGGGCAGTCGCAGGGGGGCGAACAGCCGGTCCAGCTGTTCCAGCGGCCGCCCACTGACCAGTGCCACGGCACCTTCCAGGCGGTCGCTGATGCGGCCGATGGCTTCACGTACATCAGGCAGCAGCTGCACGGCATCCGGGCGTGCAGCGAATTCGATCAGGGTGCCATCGACATCGAGGAACAACGCGCAGGCGTCGTCCAGCAAGGGCGGTGGCGGACGCAGGGGGAGCGGTTCAGCCATGGCGCACAGCTTGCCAGCGTGTGCGTGTACGTGGGGTCGAGGGCGGGCTACGGCCCTGCTTCGGTGGGTGCCGACCCTTGGTCGGCACGGCAGGTCAGCCTGCATTGAACCCAGGCAGTGCGGACCAACGGTCCGCGCCTGCCCACGGCAATCACACCCCGAGCGCTCAGAACGTATAGCGGACGCGGCCGTAGTAGTACGCACCGTTGCTGCCGATCGGCGACAGCACGTCATACGGCAGGTTGCCAAAGTAGTGGATATCGCTGTTGGATCGATCCGGATAGTTGTCGGTCAGGTTCTGCCCGCCGATGGCCACGCTCCAGCGCGGGGTGATGCGGTACTCCACTTCCGCATCCAGCTGCCATTCGGCCTGGTAGGTCTGGCGCGGGATGTAGCCGCCACCGAAGTTGAACACGCGGGTGACGCTGCCATAGCGGTTCACCCGCGTGCTCAGCGACCAACGGTCGTTGCTCCATGCGGCCGAGAAACTGCCACGGGTGCGCGGTGTCGCGTCGGTCAGCGTGTTGGTCTCTTCAATGCCGAACAACACGTAGTCCGGATTCAGCGCCTGCAGCTGCGCCGGCGTGGCCAGTACGTTCTTCAGCGTGGTCTTGGTGTAGGCGTAGGTGCCGGTCAGCAGCAGCTGACCATCGCCCAGCGACTGGCGCCAGTTGCTCACCAGCTCGGCGCCACGGGTGCGGGTGTCGGCGGCGTTGACGAAGAAGCTGGCGCTCTGCAGGCCGCTGACGCCGTAGTTGGCGGCCACGTAGTCGGTAAGTGCGTCGCCGGTGATGCTTTCCGACAATGCGATGCGGTCGTCGATGTCGATCTGGAAGAAGTCCAGCGACAGGTCGAAGTGCTCGCCGATGCGGCTGGTGAAGCCCAGCGAGGTGTTGAGCGACTTCTCCGGCTTCAGGTCACGTGCGCCGAGGCCGCGTGCGATCGGATTGTTGACCGAGAGCAGGCGGCCCTGCACCAGCTGGCCGCCGGCGTTGTAACCGGTGGAGGTGGATTCGTAGCCGATCTGCGCCAGCGACGGCGCGCGGAAGTTGTTGGAGATGGCACCACGCAGCGCGAAGGCCGGGGTGAACTCATAGCGCAGGCCAAGCTTGCCGGTCAGCTCGCCGCCGAAATCGTCGTTGTGCTCGTAGCGTGCAGCCAGATCGGTGGAGAGCTTCTCGCCGAACTGGCTGGACAGGCTGGCATAGGCACTGGCGACATCGCGCGACAGGCGCGCCGCATCCTGCGGGGTCAGGCCGCCACCGGCCTGCGAGCCGGTCGGGCGATCGGTGTACGGGCCGGCGGCGTAGCTGGCCGGGTCACCCGGGCGGGTCTGGTAACGCTCGTGGCGCGCTTCCACGCCCAGGCCGAGCGTGTGGCTGATGCTGTCGCTCTGGGTGAACACGCGGCTCAGGTCGAGGTTGCCCACGGTCTGTGCGTACGCGTAGTCGGCGGTCTTGAAGCGGGTCGGGCTGGTCGGGCCCAGCGAGGCATTGAGCGAATCGCGCAGCCGGTAGGTGAAGTCGTTCTGGCCGTAATCGACGCTGCCGTCGTAGCTCCATTCACCCCACTGGCCACGCACGCCGGCCACGGCCTGCACATCGCGGTTCTCGCCTTCGGAGATCGGCCGGTAGCCGTTCGGATAGACCTGCTTCCAGTTCGCATCGCCATCGGGATAGCGGAAATAGTTCGCGCCTTCGGTGTCACGCTGGTTGAAGGTGCCGAAGGCATAGAAGGTGGAGGTCTGGCCGACCGGGATCTCGGTGTTCAGCCACAGGTTGATGTCCTTGCTCTTGCCATCGCCCAGCACATAGTTGCGCTTGCCCTGCAGCGCCAGGTTGTCCGGCGTCTGGTCCCACGGCGGAATCTGGTCGAAGCCGGCACGGTTGGTGCCGTTGCGGTGCTTGTATTCCAGGCCGACACGCAGGAAGCCACCATCCTCGCCCAGCGAGGTGCCGACCTTGGCGCTGATGTTGCCGGTCTGGCCGTCGGTAAGGGTGCGCCCGATCGGCTTGAGGTCGGTGTGGTTGGCGCCGTAGCTGGCTTCGATCTCGCCGCCGTCGCCGCCGTTGTCGAGGATCACGTTGATCACACCGGCCACTGCATCGGAGCCGTACAGCGCGCCGGCGCCATCGCGCAGCACTTCGATGCGCTTGATCGCGCTGACCGGAATCGAGTTGAAGTCGACCGGGGTGGTGCCCTTGCCGATCTTGCTGTCGGTGTTGACCAGCGCGGTGTGGTGGCGGCGCTTGCCGTTCACCAGTACCAGCACCTGGTCCGGCGACAGGCCACGCAGCTGCGCGGCGCGCACGTGGTCGGCGCCGCCGGAGTTGGACTGGCGCGGGAAGTTGAACGACGGCAGCAGCGCCTGCAGCGCGCTGCCCAGTTCACCGTTGACCACGCCGGCCTTGCGGATGTCCTCGGCGGTGAGCACGTCCACCGGCGAGGTGGATTCGAGCACGGTGCGATCGGCGGCGCGGGTGCCGGTGACGATCACGGTGTCCAGGTTGGTGGCGTCCTGGGCCAGGACCGGGACGGCAGCGGAGGAAAGCACGAGGGCGATGGCGAGGCCGAGCGGCGACGCGGGCAGGCGGGCGGACATGGGGGCTCCAGCAACAACGACGACGGGGAAGGGGGAGATAGTTTCACTTACATCCATCCGGATGAAGCGATATATTATCTTCGCGTGATGGCCGGTGCCGATGCAAGTCCCTGCCGGTCCGGCATGAGCTGATGCCCGGTTGGCATCAGCACGCCGGGCCAGTGGCGCTGTACGCTGCCGGCTCGCCCTGTTCCCCTTCCCCGGAGCTGTACCGATGAAACACCTTGGCCTCGTCTTCGCCGTGCTGCTGGCCACCAGTGGCTGCGCCAGCCTCTCTTCGCAGGCGCCCAGCGCCTATGCCACGGCCACCACCGCCGAACTGAAGGGCGATGCCGCGCGTCCGTCCGCCGGCCACGGCTGGGTGCGCAGCGAGCTGTACTTCGGCGTGGGCGAGGAGCAGGGCGCGGGTAACCGTCCGCAGGCCGACACCATCACTGAGGCGCAGTGGCGCGCCTTCCTGGACAAGCAGGTGACTCCCCGCTTCCCGGATGGCCTGACCGTGTTCGATGCCTATGGCCAGTGGCTGTTCCGCGGTGATGCCTCGCCCAACCGTCTGCGCACCAAGGTGCTGGTGGTGCTGCACGAAGACACCCCGCAGCGCCGTGCCGATATCGAAGCGATCCGTCTGGCATGGAAGCAGCAGACCCAGCATCAGTCGGTGCTGTGGTCGCGGCAGCCGGTCGAGGTATCGTTCTGAGTTGAAGGTGCCGCCGAGGTGCCGCCGGGAGCAATGATGAACTACAGGGAATGCATGCTCGGCCTGGTACTGGCAGGCGTGCTGGCACCGACGGCGCAGGCGGGTGGGGACGACGGCGAAACGCTGCGCTTCCAGGTGGCCGCGCACGTGCAGGCGCAGGCCGACCCCCAGCAGGATGGCAGCATCGCGGTGCGGTTCTCGCCGTCGGGCAAGCGCCAGTCGCTGGCAGGCGCGGCCGATGCCGACGGCAATTCGCGGTGGTCGCTCGAAGACGTCGATTTCGATGGCTACCCGGAACTGGTCGCGCGTGCCTCGGTGGGCATGGTCAATGAAGCGGTGGCGGTGTACCGGTTCGATCCGGGCAGTGCCTCGTATCGCGCGCTGCAGGCCGAAACGCACGGCAACGACAGCTGCGGTGACCTGATGGGGCTGAGCGTCGACGCAAAGACCCGCACCCTGACCAGCAGCTGCCGCAGCGGCCCGATGTGGTACACCGACCAGTATCGGTTTGCGGGCGCAAAGCTCTATCTGTACCGCGGCGAGCGCCTTCTGATGCTGGGCGGTACGCTGAACGCGGCCCTGCATTGGGTGCAGACCGACGATCAGGGGCCGTTGGCAGTCTGGCGCACCTATGATCCTGCCGGCCGTGTGCTGGAAAGCGCGATTGCCGATGGCCTGGGCGTGCCACCCGAGGGACCGTTGCGTGGCCAGCAGGCCTCCGTGCTGGCGGCGCGCGTGTTTCTGTTCGACCGCCCCGGTGCATCCAGCACCAAGCGTTACCTGGTGCAGGGCGACCGCGTGGAGATGCTGGATGAACAGGACGGCTGGGTGAAGCTGCGCTACCGCAACCCGAAGCAGGGCGCGGTGGAGGGCTGGATCAACGTCAACGATTGATTGATCTGAACTGACAGCTATCAGACGCCCGGATGTCCGGGCGGTTGCTGCCTGGTGTGTTTCTCGCTTACAGGGGTGGAGTCCCCTCCATTCTGCAAGCAATTTCGGATTTCTTGCATGGAGTCACTGGGTGCTCCGCAACATGATCGTGGTGCCGGCTGAAAAGCCAGTTTCTGCACGGACATTCAATGACAATGGGAATCGGTTTCCCGCCGCCGCGACTGAAGCGGTTGCTTGAGAGAGGGGGCCCACAGTCGGTTGCTGTGCTGATTTTGCTCCAGAGTGGGCTCCTTCAGCCAGGAACTGCCTGGCCGAAACCAATCGCGGAACAAGCGCAGCTATCGTTCGAGGTAGCGCCAGCAACACCGGTAACGGTCTCCCATCAACGTGACGGGAGCATCCAGGTGCAACTACCCTCAGGCGCGACACAACAGTTGCCACGCGCTCCATCGGAGTCGCCAGAATCTGAAACAAAGCTAATGGCGTTGGATGTGGACTTTGACGGTCAGCTTGATCTTGTAGTGCAGATACCCGTTGGAATGGTCAATTTTTCAACACTTGTCTACAAATTTGATCGGAAACTTGGCAGGTTCATAACACTGCCCGTCATCCGGAAAGCCAAGCGAAGTTGCGGGGAGTTTGGCTGGATCGAACTGGATTCCGAGAATCAGGTGCTCCGTAATAGCTGCCGAAGTGCCATCTGGCGTGTTGATGTATACCGCCCTTCCAACGGAGTTCTGTACCTTTATCGCTCCGAGCGTATGCTTGCGTTGCCCAGGTTGGACGGAGAAGTGCTGAGCTTGGAGGCGACGCGGTTTGATGGCCCGCTAGCCGTTTGGACCGGCTACTCGGCGACCGCAGAGATTGAAGAGCAAGCCATCAATGACGGACTGGCTGTGCCCGACAACGGCAGCCGGCTGGTTGCGTTGAAAGCCACCGTGGTACCCGCGCGCCTGTTCCTGTTCGATCGACCCGGCGCATCCAGCACCAGGCGTTACCTGGTGCTGGGAGACCGCGTGGAACTGCTGGATGAACAGGACGGCTGGGTGAAGCTGCGCTACCGCAACCCGAAGCAGGGCGCGGTGGAGGGCTGGATCAACGTCAACGATTGACTCGATCTCCGCCGGTAGTTTGCCTATCGAGGTGATGTGCGCCTTGCCCACGGAGGCATCACTTCTTCGGGTCTAGCCTCGGATGCTCTCCCCTCGAGGATGTATCCGATGAGCAAGCGCGTTGCCGAGATCGTTGTCGATACCCTGCAGCAGGCGGGCGTCCGCCGCTGTTACGGCATCGTTGGCGATACGCTCAACCATGTGACCGATGCGATGCATGGCAGCGATATCGCATGGGTGCACGTCCGCCATGAAGAAGTGGCCGCCTTCGCTGCCGGCGCCGATTCGCTGGTGAGCGGCGAGTTGACCGCCTGTGCGGGTTCTTGTGGTCCCGGTGGCCTGCACTTCATCAACGGCGTCTTCGAGAGCAATCGCAACCGTGCACCGATGGTACTGATCGCCAGCCAGGTGGTGACCAGTGAGCTGGGCATGGAATTCCCGCAGGAAGTGGACTTCAAGGCGGTGTACGCCAGTTGCACGGTGTTCTGCGAGCAGGTGCACAGCGCCGAGCAGGCACGGCGCGTGGTCACTCTGGCCTGCCAGGCGGCGATCAGCCGCCGCGGCGTGGCGGTGGTGATCCTGCCGGCCGACATCAGCCAGGCCGAGGTGAAGCACGATGTGCCGTTCTCAGTGCACTATACCCAGCCGGTGCTGCGCCCATCCGACGCCGAACTGCAACGCATCGCCGAGCTGCTGGCGCAGGGCAAGCGCATCGGCATCTATGCCGGCGCCGGCTGCCAGGGCGCGCATGCGCAGCTGCTGGAGCTTGCCCGGCGCCTCCAGGCACCGGTCGCGCACACTTCGCGCGCCAAGGATTTCGTCGAGCCGGACAACCCTTACAACATGGGCATGACCGGTATCTTCGGCATCGAGTCCGGCTTCCACACATTGATGGAGTGCGACACGCTGCTGCTGCTCGGCGCCGATTTCGCCTGGGGCCAGTTCTACCCGGACAAGGCGACGATCATCCAGGTCGACCGCGATGGCAGCCACCTCGGCCGCCGCCATCCGGTAAACCTGGGCGTGGTGGGCGATATCGCACCGACGCTGGACGCGCTGCTGCCGATGTTGCCGCCGCGCGAGGACAGCACATTCCTGGACGAATGCATCGAGCGTCGCGACAAGGCGCTGAAAAAGCGCGAGCAGGAAGAGCAACCGGGCGAAGGCGAGCTGATCCACCCGCAGCATCTGACGGCGCTGCTGTCGAAGTACGCCGCAGACGATGCGCTGTTCACCGCCGACGGCGGCTCGCCGATGGTGTGGGTGCTGCGGCATATCCGCGTCAACGGCCGCCGCCGCACGCTGACCAGCCTGCTGCACGGCACGATGGCCAACGCGATGCCGCAGGCGTTGGGCCTGCAGAAGGCCTTTCCGGGCCGGCAGGTGATCTCGCTGTCCGGCGATGGCGGCCTGGCGATGCTGCTCGGTGATCTGCTGACCGCGGTGCAGGAGAACCTGCCGATCAAGGTGGTGGTGTTCAACAACGGCTCGCTCAACTTCGTCGAGCTGGAGCAGAAGGTGGAAGGCCTGCTGGACAACTACACCGATCTGAAGAATCCGGACTTTGGTCGCCTGGCCGAGGTGATCGGTTTCCACGGCCGCACTGTGACCCGCAGCGAGGATCTGGAGGACGCGGTGCAGGACTTCCTGGCACAGCGCGGCCCGGCATTGCTGGATGTGCACACCAGCCGCGCCGAGCTGGTGATGCCGCCGCAGATCGAGGCCAAGCAGGTGGCGGGCACGGCGTTGTACGCGGCCAAGGCGGTGTTGAACGGCCGCTTCGACGACGTGAAGCATCTGCTGGTGGACAACTTCCTGAAGAAGTGAGCCGCCTGCCCCCCGGTAGTGCCGGCGCTGGCCGGCAACGCCGGGGTCACCGCCACCAAGGGCCCAGCCGTTGGCTGGAACCCATCATTCCAGCGTGGAATTGGCGCCCGGGCCCCGCTGGGCCTACCATCGGCGGTCCCCACCCCCCACCGCCCCTTCCATGTCCGCTCCCGTTTCCGCCGCACCGCGTCGCTGGTTCGTCGCCGGCGACTTCAATGGCTTCTTCGGCCTGGTCGTCGACAACCTCTCCATCCTTGGCTTCATCGCCATGGCCCTGGTCGGTATCTTTCAGTTCCCCGCCGACGTGGTATTCGGCCGCATGTTCCCCGGCACCGCCTTCGGCGTTCTGGTCGGCAACCTGCTGTACACCCTGATGGCGCGGCGGCTGGCTGCACGCACCGGCCGCGACGACGTCACCGCCATGCCGCTGGGCCTGGATGCGCCCACCAGCATCGGCATGGCCCTGCTGGTGCTCGGCCCGGCCTTCATCGCCTTCAAACAGCAGGGCATGGACCCGCACGCGGCGGGTATCGCCACCTGGCAGCTGGGCATGGCCGCGCTGGTCATCATGGGCCTGCTCAAGCTGGTGCTGTCGTTCTTCGGCGAAGCGGTCACCCGCGCGCTGCCGCGTGCCGCGCTGCTGGGCTCGATCGCCGGCATCGCGCTGGTACTGATGGGTCTGCTGCCGCTGCTGGAAACCCTGCGTTCGCCGCTGGTCGGCTTCACCACGCTGGGCCTGCTGCTGTACGTGCTGATCGCCAAGGGCCGGCTGCCGGTGCGTGGCCCGGGCGTGCTGCTGGCCTTCGTGTTCGGCACCGTGCTGTATTACGGCCTTGGCCTGGCCGGGCTGGGTGCACCGGGCTTCCATGTGCCGGCCTGGGTGCCGCCGCAGGTGGTGCTGCCGCTGCCGACGCTGGGCTTCCTCGAGGGCCTGCCCACCGCGATGACCTACCTGCCGCTGCTGCTGCCGTTCGGCCTGCTGATGGTGGTGGGCGGCATCAACGTGTCCGAGAGCGCGCGCGCGGCCGGCGATGACTACCGCACCCGTGACATCCTGCTGGTGGAAGCGGTGGCCACGCTGGTGGCCGGTGTCTGCGGCGGCGTGGCGCAGACCACGCCCTACATCGGCCAGCCGGCCTACAAGCACATGGGCGCGCGCAGCGGCTATACGCTGCTGACCGGCCTGTTCGTCGGCATCGGCGGCATGCTGGGCATCATTTCCGGGCTGGTGCAGTGGCTGCCATTGGCGGTGCTGGCGCCGATCATCGTATACGTGGCCATCGACATCACCACGCAGGCCTTCCAGGCCACGCCGCGCCAGCACGCCGGTGCGATGGTGTTTGGTTTCCTGCCGTCGGTGGCCTACCTGCTGGCGATCAAGGCACCGGGCTGGATCGCACCGGACCAGTTGCCGCAGCTGCTGACCAAGCTCGATGGGCATGGCCTGCCGGAACTGGCGGTGATCTTCACTCTCGGCAACGGCTTCATTATCACCTCGATGCTGTGGATTTCGGCGGTGGCGGCGATGGTGGACGGCCGCCTGCGCCGGGCCTGCGGCTTCCTGCTGGTGGCGGCGCTGCTGACCCTGTTCGGTCTGATCCATTCGGTGGACCCGCGCGGCGGCATCTACCTGCCGTGGGACCTGGAAGGGCTGGCGCGCATCATCAGCTGGCAGTTTGCCGGCGCCTATGTGGCGCTTGCAGTTCTGCTGGGGCTGCTGTCGTTGCAGAAGCAGCCGGTGAAGCCGCTGGGTGACGGCACCGATCATTGACCGGGGACGCCGGGCATGGCCCGGCGCTACCCCTCTCTTTCCGCCTCGGGCGTGTCGTAGAGCCGAGCATGGCTCGGTTCTACATAGGGACGTTGTATGCGGCGGTATCAGCGTTCGGCGTCCAGCTCCGGGTAGTGGCGGAAAATGCCATGGGTGTTGAATGCCAGGCGCCGTTCCGAGCCCAGGTAGGCGGCGATGTTCGGTCGTTTCGCCACCCGCTCCTGCACGGCACGCAGCAGGGGCAGGGTGGCTGCCAACGCCTGCATGCGGCGCGGAAACATGTAGTCCAGCCCGCTCATCAGCTGGAACAGCGACAGATCCACGTAGGAATGCTCGTGCAGTGCATGGCGGCCACCATTGGCTGCCAGCACCTGCTCGAAATAGCCCAGATACTTCGGAAGCCGTTCGCTGCGCAGCGATGCAGCCCGCGCCAGCGCCTCGCTCTTCTGATCCTCGTAGTACTTCGAGGCGGCAATCGGGTGATGGGTGTCGTGCACTTCGGCCACGAGGTCGGCGATGGTCAGCTGCAGCTGCAACGCCTGCATCCGCCGCGAGGCTGCCTGCGGTACCAGATCCAGCGTCGGGCCGAGGAAATCGAGGATGGCCGCGACCTGCGCGATCACCTGTCGTCCCGCCTTGAGGAATGGCGGCGCGAACGGTTGCGCGCCTTCGCTGCCACCGTCCAGGAACGGCTGCATGACCGCATCGCCGTGGACCCGCGCCATGTCCACGTAGTCGGCGCCTGCGTCTTCCAATGCCAGGCGCACGAACTCGCCACGGCCTTGGATGCCGGTCCAGTAATACAGCGCGTACTGCATGGCTGCGTCTCCACACGATGAGATCCACAGCCTCGCGCAGCCGGTGCAAAGCAGGCGTGAGTGCGCGGGCTGAACCCGAACGCCAGCAGAACACGCGGGGAACCGGCTGCCATCGGCAGGGTCACACCCTGTCCATGCAGGTGAAAAACGAGGGACTGCATCATGCAGAGTGGAAAGGCGATCTGGCCCTGGGTGCTGGGTGTGGTGGTGATCGGTGGCGCGGGTGGCTGGCTGTTCCGCGATCAGCTGAAAAGCCTGGCAGACGGTGTCCCGGTGCCGGTGCAATCGAGGCCTGCCTCTACCAGCGCACCGTCGCAACCGACGGCGGCCACAGAGACCACGCCAGCACCACCGCCGATCCGGCATCCGCTGGATACCGAGGCTGCCGCCGACCCGGCGCTGCCGAAGCTGGCTGACAGCGATGCCGCTGCCTGGGGCGCACTGAGCCAGCTGTTCCAGAGCGAGGGCCCGCTGACCCTGCTGCTGCGCGACCACCTGATCCAGCGCCTGGTCACCCAGATCGACAACCTGGACAAGCCCAGCGTGCCGCCGACCGCGCTGGCCGCGCGGCCGCTGCCGGGCAACCTGCAGGTCGAGCCCGGCGAGGGTGGCGAACGCATCGCCGCCAGCAACGCGGCGCGCTATGCGCCCTACGTGCAGGCCTTCACTGCGCTCGACCCGGCGGCCACGGCCACTGCGTACAAGCGCTTCTATCCGCTGATCCAGCAGGCCTACGTCGAGCTCGGCCGACCCGAGGGCTATTTCAACGATCGTCTTGTCGCAGTGATCGACCATCTGCTGGACACCCCGGACCTGGCCCAGGCGCCGACGGTGCAGCGCGATGAACGCGGCCGCTACCGCTTCGTCGATGGCGCCCTGCAGTCGCGTTCGATCGGCCAGAAGGCCCTGCTGCGCATGGACCCGGCGCAGGCCCGTGCGGTCAAGCAGCAGCTGCGGGCGATCCGCAGCGCGATCACCCATTGAGCCCCGCCGCCCGGGCGATCTGATCGGGATCAACGCGCCGACCACACCCGTTGCGGCATGCTGGCCGCAGGCTGACTGGCCTCGGGGTGCAGTCGCAGTCACCCTTGAAACGGGGTGGGGCAACCGCATCTTTCCAGCATCGCCGGCGCGGGCCGGCCCTGATGACCGATGAGGTTTCGCAATGCGGATGGACAAGCTCACCTCGCGTTTCCAGCAGGCGCTGGCAGACGCACAGTCGCTGGCCGTGGGCCGCGACAACAGCATCATCGAACCGGCTCACCTGTTCAGCGCGCTGCTGGACCAGCAGGGCGGCAGCACGCGCCCGCTGCTGGCCCAGGCCGGCGTGAACGTGCCAGTGCTGCGCGAGCGCCTGACCGAAGCGCTGGACGCACTGCCCAAGGTCTCGGGCCAGGCAGGCAACGTCTCGATGGGCAACGACCTCGGCCGCCTGCTGAACCAGACCGACAAGCTGGCCCAGCAACACGGCGATGCCTTCATTGCCAGCGAGTGGTTCGTGCTGGCGGCGCTGGACGATGGCGGCACGCTGGGCATGGCGCTGCGCGCCGCCGGTGCCGACAAGACCCGCCTGCAGGCGGCCATCGACAAGCTGCGTGGCGGCGAGAACGTGCAGTCGGAAAATGCCGAAGAGCAGCGGCAGGCGCTGGAGAAGTACACCATCGACCTGACCGCGCGCGCAGAGAGCGGCAAGCTCGATCCGGTGATCGGCCGCGATGAAGAAATCCGTCGCACCATCCAGGTGCTGCAGCGCCGGACCAAGAACAACCCGGTGCTGATCGGCGAGCCCGGCGTGGGCAAGACCGCGATCGTCGAAGGGCTGGCCCAGCGCATCATCAACGACGAAGTGCCTGAAGGCCTGCGCGGCAAGCGCGTGCTGTCACTGGACATGGGCGCGTTGATCGCCGGTGCCAAGTTCCGTGGTGAATTCGAGGAGCGCCTGAAGGGCGTGCTCAACGACCTGGCCAAGAGCGAAGGGCAGATCATCCTGTTCATCGACGAGCTGCACACCATGGTCGGCGCCGGCAAGGCCGATGGCGCGATGGACGCCGGCAACATGCTGAAGCCGGCGCTGGCACGTGGCGAACTGCACTGCGTGGGCGCCACCACCTTGGACGAGTACCGCAAGTACATCGAGAAGGATGCCGCGCTGGAGCGCCGCTTCCAGAAGGTGTTCGTGGGCGAGCCGTCGGTGGAGGACACCATCGCGATCCTGCGTGGCCTGAAGGAAAAGTATGCGGTGCACCACGGCGTGGAGATCACCGACCCGGCGATCGTGGCCGCTGCAACGCTGTCCAATCGCTACATCACCGACCGCCAGCTGCCGGACAAGGCCATCGACCTGATGGACGAGGCCGCCTCGCGCCTGCGCATGGAGATCGACTCCAAGCCGGAGGAACTGGACCGTTTGGAACGCCGGGTGATCCAGCTGAAGATCCAGCGCGAGATGCTGAAGAAGGAAAAGGACGAAGCTTCGCGCCAGCGCCTGGCCGACCTGGAGAACGAGATCGAAGCGCTGGAGCGCGAGTTCTCCGATCTCAATGAAATCTGGAAGTCGGAGAAGGCCGCGCTGCAAGGCGCAACCAAGATCAAGGAACAGCTCGAGCAGGCCAAGCTGGAACTGGAAGCCGCGCAGCGCCGCCAGGATTTCGCGCGCATGAGCGAGATCCAGTACGGCCTGCTGCCGCAGCTGGAAAAGCAGCTGGCCGCGGCCCAGGAAGCCGAGCACAAGGACTTCAAGCTGGTGCAGGACAGGGTGACCGACGAGGAGATCGCCGAGGTCGTTTCGCGCTGGACCGGCATTCCGGTCAACAAGATGCTCGAAGGCGAGCGTGACAAGCTGCTGCGCATGGAAGAGGTGCTGCACAACCGTGTGGTCGGCCAGGAGGAAGCGATCAAGGTCGTCTCCGATGCGGTGCGCCGCTCGCGCGCCGGCCTGTCCGACCCGAATCGCCCGGCCGGCTCGTTCCTGTTCCTCGGCCCGACCGGTGTCGGCAAGACCGAGCTGTGCAAGTCGCTGGCCGAGTTCCTGTTCGACAGCGCCGACGCGATGATCCGCATCGACATGAGCGAATTCATGGAGAAGCACAGCGTCGCCCGCCTGATCGGTGCACCTCCGGGCTATGTCGGCTACGAAGAAGGTGGCTACCTGACCGAGGCCGTGCGCCGCCGCCCGTATTCGCTGATCCTGCTCGACGAAGTGGAGAAGGCGCATCCGGATGTGTTCAACATCCTGTTGCAGGTGCTGGACGATGGCCGCCTGACCGATGGCCAGGGCCGTACCGTGGACTTCCGCAACGCCGTCATCGTGATGACCTCGAACCTGGGCTCGCACCAGATCCAGGACATGAGTGCCGACGACAGCCCGGAGGCCTACACGCAGATGAAGGCGGCGGTGATGGGCGTGGTGCAGGCGCACTTCCGCCCGGAGTTCATCAACCGCCTGGACGACATCGTGGTGTTCCACCCGCTGGACAAGCAGCAGATCAAGCAGATCGCGCGCATCCAGATGCGCGGGCTGGAGAAGCGCCTGGCCGAGCGCGGGCTGAAGCTGGCGGTCTCCGACGCAGCGTTCGACCTGCTCGGCAACGTCGGCTTCGATCCGGTGTATGGCGCGCGGCCGTTGAAGCGCGCAATCCAGGCACAGCTGGAGAACCCGCTGGCGCAGCAGATCCTGTCCGGCGCCTTCGTCAACGGCGATACCATCGAAGTCGGCAACGACGGCGGCCATCTGGTGTTCGCCAAGGCGTGACCCCCAACGGAGCGCTGCCTGAGCGCAGCGCTCCGTTGTTCGCGGGCTGCGCCGGGCCATGCCCGGCGATCACTCAGAAGCGGTGCGTGTAGCCGCTCATCAGTCCGAACTGGTTCGGCTTCTGTACGATCGGGCTGTCGGCGGCGTCACCGAGCAGGCGCGTGCCTTCGGCCGCGATGTACCAGTTGCCATTGCGACCCACGCGGTGGCTCCACTTCAGGCCGACACCCGCGCTGACCAGGCCGGCCTTCGGTGTGTGTTCGGCAAAACCGGTGCGCGCGGCCTGTTCCGGACTGACCCCGTACCAGGTCTGCATGTAGCCACGGTTGCCGTAATCGGTGGAGACGCTGCCGCTGACCACGCCACCGGCCAGGTCGAACAGCGGCATCGTCAGATTCAGGTGCACCTGCTGGGTGGCCAGACCGTTCTCGGCCTTGTCCTCATCCTTGCGGGTGAACTGCCAGGAGCCGCTCAGCACGGCTTCGCCCAGCGTATAACCAGCCGAGATGCCGACCAGGGGACGGGCATCGATGTCGCCCATGCCGCGCAGGAAGTCCGAACCACCGAGCAGCGAATCCTTGTCCTTGCGGACGCCGCTGGCACCGACATAGGCGCGCACGCGGGTGTGCTCGCCGATGGACGTGCCCCAGCCGATGCCGCTGGTGCCCAGAAACCAGCCACCCGGCGAGGTGACATCGAAGGACAGCATGGGCGATGCCTGGTACTCCTTGCTGCCACTGTAGCGCGGGGTCGCACCGGCGCCGGCGGCGACTTCGAAGGTCCAGTGGTCATCCTTGGCGTGGGCGATCGGGGCGGCGAACAACGGCAGCAGGGCCAGGCAGAGCAGGGTGGGGGAACGGCGAAGCTGGGACATGGAAACTCTCGGCAATGGGAGGAAAGCAGCGCGCGCATCCGGCGCGTGCTGCAGGGTTGCCAGCGTGGCGATACGCCGGCGACCGATCCGTCCGCAGTTGTGCGGGAGTTGTAAGCAACTGTAATCGCGCCCGTGGGCGTTCAGCTGGTAGCCAGCGGCCAGTGCATTTCCAGGCGCGCGCCGCCCAGCGTTGCGCGGCCGATGCGCAGCTCGCCGCCATGGCGCTGGGCGATACGGCTGACGATGGCCAGGCCCAGCCCGAAGCCACCGGTATCGCGGCTGCGGCTGTTGTCCAGGCGGGTGAACGGGCGCATCACCTTCTCGCGATCCGCTTCGGCAATGCCGGGGCCGTCGTCGTCCACGCGCAGGCAGGCGCGTCCGCCCACCCCCACCAGCGACACCTCCATCTGCGAGCGCGCATGGCGCAGGGCATTGCCGACCAGATTGCTCAGAGCCAGCTGCAGCAGGCGTGGCTCGGCCTCCACCCGCGGCAGTGCACTGGGCTGCACGCGCAGCACCAGGCCGGCACGTTCGGCATCACGGCGCGCATCGGCCAGGCAGGCCTGCAGCCAGTCGTCGGCTTCAATCCGCTGCATCGGCTCGCCCTCGCTGGGATGCTCCAGCCGTTCGTAGGCCAGCAGTTCGCTGACCAGCCGGTTGAGTTCGGCCAGGTCGCCGTGCAGGCCCTGTGCCAGCCGTGTACGGCGTTCGCGATCGTCACTGTCCTGCATCAGGTCCAGGCCGAAGGCCACGCGCGCGATGGGTGTGCGCAGTTCGTGCGAAATGGCATGGGTGAGGTCGCGCTGGCGCTGCACCAGTTCGGCCACGCGTGCGGCCATGCGGTTGGAGTGGTCGACAATGACCCGGATCTGCGAACGCGGCGAGACCTGCGCGCGTGCCTGCAGATCGCCGGCGCCGATGCGGTCGGCATGCAGGCGCAACGCTTCGAGATCGCGCCACAGCAGGCGCACCCAGGCATACAGGCAGGCACCGACCAGCAGCAGGATGCTGAGATAGGCCGCGATGGTCATGTACGTCGTCATCTGCACCGCGCCGGGCAGGCGCAGGTGCAGCCAGCGGCCGCCGATGCCGTCGATGGGCAGCAGCACCTGCTGGTACTGATCGCGCACGATGAAGCCATCGGCCTTCACGGCCGCCTGTTCCTGCGCGTCGAGTGCGGGAGGTTTGTCGAGCAGGGACAGGGCGATGCCGTAGTAGGGCTGCCACTGCTGGAGGCGCTCACGCTGCTGCTCGGCATCCAGGCCGGCCAGGCCACTGCGCAGGGCGTACACCTGACCACGCACCTGCTCGACGAAGACGCGATCCTGCACGGGCGTGTAGAGGCCGTCCAGAAGGTGGTTGAGGAAGAATACCGACACCAGGAAGCAGGCTCCGGTCACGAACCAAAGCCACAGGAACAGCCGCTTCATTCCGACCAGGCCGCGGGATTGAACTGGTAGCCACGGCCCCACACGGTCTTGATCCGACGTGGCTCGCGTGCGTCGTCGCCGAGCTTGCGGCGCAGCTTGCCGATGCAGACGTCGACGCTGCGGTCCAGGCCATCGAAGCCGATGCCGCGCACCGCCTGCAGGATCTGGTCGCGTGACAGGATCTGGCCGGGCTGGCTGGCCAGCAGCCACAGGATCTCGAATTCGGTGGTGCCCAGCTCGACCGGTTGGCCATGCAGCTGTACTTCGCGCTGCATGCGGTCGATCAGCAGTTGCCCATGCATCAGCCGGCACGGCGTGCCTGTGTTGCTGCTGCCGTGGCGGCGGCGCAGCAGGGCGCGCAGGCGGGCCAGCAGCAGGCGCGGCTCGATCGGCTTGTGCACGTAGTCATCGGCGCCCGATTCCAGGCCCAGCACCTGCTCGATATCGTCCTCGCAGGCGGTCAGCATCAGGATCGGCACATCGGAGAAGCTGCGGATCTGCCTGCACACGTCGATGCCACCCAGGCCGGGCAGCATCAGGTCCAGCACCACCAGCTCCGGCGCCTGCTGGCGGCAGGCCGCGCCGGCCAGGTCGCCACGGGCCACGTGCTGCACCGCAAAGCCATGTTCGCCCAGGTAGTCGCTGACCAGCTCGGCCAGGCGACGGTCGTCTTCGACAAGCAGCACCGGGGTGGGCGAGCTGTGGGTGGGGATGGTCCAGGGCAATGGCTGCATGAGCAGGGCTTCCGTGCCCGGGCAGGAGCGCCCGGCGGCGCAGCCTAACAACGGCCCATGATGGCTGCCTGAATCGCGGCCAACCTGATAACCGGCGGTACGTACGTCATCGCCAGTGGCTCTCAGTGCCAGGCCGTGGCTGGCCTATGGTGGCGGTTTCCCCGGATGGAGCCTGGTGCAATGAGCGACCCGCAGTGGCAACTGGAAACCCTGGCCGTGCACGGCGGCTACCGTCCCGACCCGACCACCCGCGCGGTGGCGGTGCCGATCTACCAGACCGTGGCGTATGCGTTCGATGACACCCAGCACGGCGCCGACCTGTTCGACCTGAAGGTGCCGGGCAACATCTACACGCGCATCATGAACCCCACCACCGACGTGCTGGAGCAGCGTCTGGCTGCGCTGGAAGGCGGCATCGGCGCGTTGGCGCTGGCCTCTGGGCAGGCCGCGATCACCTACGCGATCCAGACCATCGCCGAAGCCGGTGACAACATCGTCGCCTCCAGTGCGTTGTATGGGGGCAGCCTCAACCTGCTGGCGCACACGTTGCCGCAGTACGGCATCCAGGCGCGCTTCGCTGATCCGTCCGATCCGTCCGCGTTCGCCGCGCTGATCGACGCGCGCACCAAGGCGGTGTTTGTCGAATCGATCGGCAACCCGCGCGGCAACGTCACCGACATCGCCGCAATCGCCGAGGTCGCGCATGCTGCGGGTGTGCCACTGATCGTCGACAACACCGTGGCCACGCCGTTCCTGCTGCGCCCGTTCGAGCACGGCGCCGACATCGTGGTTCATTCGTTGACCAAGTACCTGGGCGGCCACGGCAACAGCCTCGGCGGTGCGATCATCGACTCCGGCCGCTTCGACTGGACGGCACAGCCCCAGCGCTTCGCCCGCCTCAACCAGCCCGACCCCAGCTACCACGGCGTGGTCTACACCGAAGCCCTGGGCCCTGCCGCCTACATCGGCCGCGCGCGGGTGGTGCCGCTGCGCAATACCGGTGCGGCGCTCTCGCCGTTCAACGCGTTCCTGATCCTGCAGGGCATCGAGACGCTGGCGCTGCGCATGGAGCGGATCAATGCCAATGCGCTGTCGGTGGCGCAGTTCCTGAAGGCGCACGCCAAGGTGGCGTGGGTGCGTTACGCCGGGCTGGCCGATGACCCCGAGCATGCCGCCGCGCAGCGCTACCTCGGTGGTCACGGCTCGGGCGTGCTGACCTTCGGCCTGCCGGGAGGGCGCGAGGCGGGCGCACGTTTCCTGGATGCGCTGAAGCTGTTCACGCGGCTGGTGAACCTGGGGGATGCCAAATCGCTGGCCACCCATCCGGCGTCCACCACCCATCGCCAGCTGGACGCGGCCGAGCTGGCCAAGGCCGGCGTCAGCGAGGACACCGTGCGGCTGTCGATTGGCATCGAGCACATCGGTGACCTGCGTGCGGATCTGGAGCAGGCGCTGGCCGGCGCCTGATAGCCGCGCGCTTGGTGCATATCGCTACAGGCGATCACCACCGGCCACGCGATGCGCTACGGTGGAACTGCCTCTCCAAGGCGTGGCAACGTGGCGATCCAGATCCCCGGTCGATGCGGGTCGACCGGGGATTTTTTTGTTTCCGGGGTCAGATCCGTTCTCCTGTGGAGAACGGATCTGACCCCATGTGCCGACGGTCGGCATCAATCCTGGTAGATCCACGCCATGCGTGGATGGATCACCATCGGAATCGAACATTCCGACAGTTCTTCAAACAGCATCCACGCATGGCGTGGATCTACTGCAGATCGCGGGAAATTGTCGAAGGCGGGGTGGGTCCGGTTGCGGGAGTGTCCGCGGCATGGATGCCGCGGCCAAGCCCCCAGGGACGGGTTTACGGCGTCTCCCGCTACCGGACCCGCCGCGCCATCCCACGGAATGCCAGCTTTTGCTTTTGCCGTTGCCGTTGCCGTTGTTTCGGCAGGGTGCAGGGCGCAGCCCTGCCGCACCACCCTCACACCACCGGGATGCTGTGCTGCCCCAGATTCCGGTACGGCGGCGTGGACATGATCATCTCCGCCAGCGAATAGGCCAGCTCGCGCTCGGCCATCACCGTGCCATCGGCACCATGCTCCAGCAGATGCTTCACTTCGGCATCGCTGTGCGCGCGCGCCAGCAGGGTCAGGTCCGGGTTGATCGCCCGCAGCTTGGCCAGCGCCTCACCGGCCTCCAACGGCTGCGGAATCGCCAGCACCGCGATCTTGGCGCGCTCCGGATGGGCCTCGGCCAGCACCCGGTCGGCAGCGGCGCTGCCGCGGATCGCCGCCAGGCCCTTGGCGTGCGCCTGCTCGACGTGTTCCTTGTTGTCATCGATCACCAGCACCGGCACGCCGCGATCACGCAGCACCTGCGCCAGCTCGCTGCCGACCCGGCCGTAACCGATCACGATGGCATGGTCATGCAGGTCGCGCGAGGGGCCGGTCGCCTCTTCGGGCTCGGCGGCCTGGGGCGACTGCTCCTGCTTGGCCTGCCAACGGTCGAGCAGGCCGAACACCAGCGGATTGAGCATGATCGAGACCAGCGCGCCAGCGAGCACCAGCGATTGCCCTTCCTTCGGCAGGATCTGCAGCGCTACGCCAAGGCCGGCGATGATGAAGGCGAACTCACCGATCTGCGCCAGGCTGGCCGAGATGGTCAGCGCGGTGCTGGTCGGGTGGCCAAACGCACGCACGATGAAGAACGCGGCCGCCGACTTGCCGAACATGATGATCAGCACTGTGGCCAGCACCTGCCAGGGATGCTGAACGAGGATGTTGGGGTCGAACAGCATGCCGACCGAGACGAAGAACAGCACCGCGAACGCATCACGCAACGGCAGCGAATCGTGCGCGGCCTTGTGGCTCAGCTCCGATTCGTTGAGCAGCATGCCGGCGAAGAAGGCGCCCAGTGCGAAGGACACACCGAACAGCATGGCCGAACCGAACGCCACGCCCAGCGCGATCGCCAGCACCGACAGGGTGAACAGTTCGCGCGAACCGGTACCGGCGATGCGCTCAAGGATCCACGGAATGACCCGGCGGCCGACCACCAGCATCACCGCCACGAACAGGCCCAGCTGCACAAAGGTCCAGCCGATGTCGGCCAGCACGCTGCCCAGCGAATGCGATTCCTTGGCCGCATCGGGGCCGAACACGCCGGCCAGCACCGGCATCATCACCAGTGCCAGTACGCAGGCCAGGTCTTCCACGATCAGCCAGCCGACTGCGATCTTGCCGCGCATGGTTTCCAGCAGGCGCCGTTCTTCCATCGCCCGCAGCAGCACCACGGTACTGGCGGTGGCCAGCGAGAAACCGAAGATCACGCCATGCAGGGCCGGCCAGCCCATCAGCCAGGCCACGCCCCAGCCAAGCAGGGTGGCCACGGCGATCTGGCCGATGGCACCGGGAATGGCGATGGCCTTGACCGCCATCAGGTCCTTCAGCGAGAAGTGCAGGCCAACACCGAACATCAGCAGCATCACGCCCAGTTCGGCCAGCTGGTTGGCCAGTGCCTGGTCGGCGACGAAGCCGGGGGTGAACGGGCCTACGCAGATGCCAGCAACCAGGTAACCGACCAGGGGAGACAAGCGGAGCTTGTTGGCCAGCGCGCCGAAGATGAAGGCGAGCCCCAGGCCAACGGCCACGATGTTGATCAGGTCGGTGTCATGGTGCATCGGCACTCGCAGGAAATCGGGGGTGTCCCGATTTTCACCGATGAGGCCAGATACGGCAAACCTTAAATGCGAATGGGGTCAGATCCCTTTTCCCGCAGGAAAAGGGATCTGACCCCACCAGGGAGTTGCCGGCCAGCGGCCGGCACTACCGAAGCGCCGGGCCCTGCTTACCAGGTGTACTTGATGCGGCCGTACACATAGGCGCCGTTGAAGCCGAACGGCGAGTAGTTGCTGTACGGCAGCATGCCGAAGGTGGAGTTCTGCAGGTCTTCGGTGCGGTCCGGGTACTTGTCCAGCAGGTTGTCGGCGCCCACGGTCAGCGTCCAGTTGCTGCTGGGCTTATAGCTGGCCGAGGCATCCACCACCCAGGCATCGCCGTAGGTCTGGTCACGCAGCGCGGTAGCCGAGTTGCGCACGGTGAACGTGCCGTAACGGGTAGCAGCCAGGCCCAGTTCCCAGTGGTCCGAACGCCAGGTGCCGCTCAGGATCGCCTTGTCGCGCGGGTAGCTGTCCTCGATGCGGCCGATCTCATCGCGGCCGATCAGCGACTGGGTCAGGCCCAGCGTGCCGAACACCGCCGGGGTGCCGCCGACGCGGCGCACTTCGGTGTCGTTGTAGCTGTAGGCCGCAGTCAGCTCCAGGCTGCTGGCCGTGAACGGCACGGTGTAGCTGGAGACGAAGTCCACGCCCCGCGTACGCGTATCCAGGCCGTTGGTGAAGTACGAGAACGCGGTCACCTGCGGCAGGCCCAGGGTGCCCAGCAGCGCGCTGGTGGCGGCATTGGTGGTGATGCTGGACGACAGCGCGATGCGGTCATCGATGTCGATCTGGTAGGCATCGACGGTGATGTACAGGCGGTCGACCGGCTGCAGCACCAGGCCCAGGCTGTAGGAGGTGGAGGTCTCGGCCTTCAGCGGCGAGGCACCCAGTGCCTGCGCAGCCTGGCTGGTGGTGGGGAAGGTACCGCGCTCGACGAATACGCCATTGAGGAACTGGCTGGTCACTGCCTGGTAGCCCTGCTGCGCCAGCGAGGGCGCGCGGAAACCACTGGAGGCGGTGGCCCGCAGCGCGACCTTGTCGGTGAACGCATAGCGCGCCGACAGCTTGCCGGAGAAGCGGTCGCCGAAGTCCGAGTAGTCCTCGTAGCGGCCGGTGATGCCGGCCGAGAACTTCTCGGTCAGGTCCGCTTCCAGGCCGGCGTAGACCGCGTAGTTGTGGCGGTCGGCATGCACCTCATTGGTGGGGGTGAAGCCGCCGAAGCCCTGCGCGCCACTGCCGGTATACGAGTTCAGTTCGCCCGGGTTCTGGTCCCACTTCTCCTTGCGGTACTCACCACCGAAGGACAGCGTGACCGGATAAGCCAGGCCCCAGTCCAGCGACTTGGTCAGGTCAGCATTGAAGATGTCCTGCTGGTACTTCAGCGTGCCGTCGTAGAACGAGCGCGGGCTGGTCGCGCCCAGGCTGTAGTTGATGCTGTTGCGGGTGTGGAAGTCCAGGGTGTTCTCGCCGTGGTTCAGGCTCAGGTCCCAGGTCCAGCCGCTGTCGGTATTGCCCTTGACCCCGGCCACCAGCGAGCGGTCCTTGGAATACTGGTTGATTTCCGGCACGTAGCCGTCCGGGTAGGTCTGCGCCAGCAGCGCGCTCTGCCCGCTGTGGTTGCGCGAGCGGTAGAACGCGAACGAGGTGATGTCGCGGTTGCTCAGCAGCGCGCTGGCATAGCCGGTTACGTGGTCGCTGAAATCGAAGCTGGCATTGGCCGACGCCGCCGTGGCATCCACGCGCGGATCGCCGACGATGAAGGTGGTCTGGCCGATGCTGGGGAAATTGCCGGTGTTCGGCGTGGTGCCGCGGTACGGGCCGGCGCGGTTGCTTTCGTCCTGCTGGCTGATCTGGCCGGCCACGTGCACGCGGCCACGGCCGTTGCCGAACTCGACGCCGGTATCGCCCGAGAGCTGGTACTTGTTGCCGTCGCCGGCCGAGTACTGGCCGTAGTCCACTGCCAGGCTGCCGCCGCTGCCGCTGCCCTTGAGCACGATGTTGATGACGCCGGCGATGGCGTCCGAGCCGTACTGCGCCGAGGCGCCGTCGCGCAGCACTTCCACCCGCTCGATGGCGGCGATCGGGATCGCGTTGATGTCCACCGCCGAGGAACCACGGCCGATGCTGCCGTTGACGTTGATCATCGCCGAAGTGTGGCGGCGCTTGCCGTTGACCAGCACCAGCACCTGGTCCGGCGACAGGCCGCGCAGCTGCGCCGGGCGCACGCCACTGGTGCCGTCGGTCAGGGCTGGGCGCGGGAAGTTCAGCGAGGGCAGGGCGCGCGACAGTGCGGTGGCCAGTTCGCTGGTACCGGTCGACTGCAGCACTTCGGGGGTGATGATGTCGATCGGCGACTGCGATTCGGCGACCGTGCGGTCGGCCACGCGGGTGCCGGTGACGATCACCGTATCCAGGGTATTGGCAGCGGTGCCGGCCTGCTGGGCAGCGGCAACGAACGAAGAGCCACCGAGTGCGACAGCGACGGCGGCGGCGATCAGGCTGGTCTTGCGGGTCATCGGGATGGGGCTCCGGTTGGCGGGGGTGGCACCGGAATCGACATCACGGGGGTGAGGCGGACGGCGGTTGTTGCGGTGCGCAATACAGGAATTAACGGGATATTCAGTGCCTGTCAAATGCCGGTCATCGGAAAAAACGTTGCAGCAGCAACCATTTAGCCGTGGCCGGCACTGACCTGGGGAGGGGGCCCGGGACGCGCGCGGTGAGGACGTGGGAGAGAGGAACGTCGGCCGCCGCGCATCCCGGGGCGCGTCAAGTATTCGTTAACGCTAGAATTGCGTCGCAGGAACAGTGCTCACCAGCACATTCCATCCGGTTATATGGACCCCACCCCCGATGATCTCCCTTCGTAATTTCGCCTTGCGCCGCGGCGAGCGGCTGCTGTTGTCCAATGTCGACCTGACCCTGCACGCCGGTTACCGGGTGGGTGTGGTCGGCCGCAACGGTGCTGGCAAGTCCAGCCTGTTCGCGGCGGTGAAGGGCGAACTGGAGGCCGACAAGGGTGACGTCGACCTGCCCGGCAAGGTCCGTATCGCCAGCGTCGCCCAGGAAACGCCGTCACTGCCGGACCCGGCGCTGAGCTTCGTGCTGGGCGGTGACATCGAGGTGGCCGCGGTGCTGGCCGCCGAGGCCGACGCGACCGCCCGCGAGGACTGGGAGGCGGTGGCCGAAGCCCATACCAAGATGGCCGAGCTCAATGCCTACGATGCCGAAGCGCGCGCCGGCAAGCTGCTGCACGGCCTCGGCTTCCCGGCCGAGACCCACCACCGCGCGGTGTCCTCGTTCTCCGGCGGCTGGCGCGTGCGCCTGAACCTGGCCCGCGCGCTGATGATGCCCAGCGACCTGCTGCTGCTGGACGAACCGACCAACCACCTCGACCTGGACGCGGTGTACTGGCTGGAACAGTGGCTGCTGAAGTATCCGGGTACGCTGCTGCTGATCTCGCATGACCGCGAGTTCCTCGACAACGTCGCCACCCACACCCTCCATCTGCACGGTGGTGGCGCCAAGCTCTACCCGGGTGGCTACACCGATTTCGAGCGCCAGCGCGCCGAACAGCTGCGCCAGCAGCAGATCGCGCACGAGAAGGAGCAGGCCGAGCGCGCCCACCTGCAGAGCTTCATCGACCGCTTCAAGGCGCAGGCCAGCAAGGCCGCGCAGGCGCAGAGCCGCATGAAGCGCCTGGCCAAGCTGGCCGGCACCGAAGCGGTGCGCGCCGAGCGCGAGTTCCGCATCGAGTTCGCGCCGCCGGCCAAGCTGCCGTTCTCGCTGATCCGCCTGAACCACGTCGAAGCTGGCTACGGCAAGGACGCGGTGATCCTGCACAACGTCGGCTTCGGCCTGGAAGCGGGCCAGCGCATCGGCCTGCTCGGCCCGAACGGCGCCGGTAAGACCACCCTGGTGAAGACCCTGGTGGGCGAGCTGGCGCCGATCGTCGGCGAGCGCATGGCGCACCCGGACCTGAAGATCGGCTACTTCGCCCAGCACACCGTGGAGTCGCTGCACGAAGGCCAGTCGCCGATGGAGCACTTCCGTGAGATCGCCCCGGACGCACCGAACCAGTCGTTCCGCGATTTCCTGGGCAAGTGGAACTTCCCCGGCGACCGCGCATTCGAGCCGGTCGATGGTTTCTCCGGTGGCGAGCGCGCGCGCCTGGCGCTGGCGCTGATCGCCTGGCAGCAGCCGAACGTGCTGCTGCTGGACGAACCGACCAACCACCTTGACCTGGAAATGCGCGAAGCGCTGGCCGAAGCACTGGCCACCTTTGAAGGCGCGATCGTGATGGTCTCGCACGACCGCCACCTGATCGGCCTGGTCTGCGATACCTACTGGCGCGTGGCTGATGGCGTGGTCGAGCCGTTCGATGGCGACCTCGACGCCTACGCTGCATGGCTGCGTACCCGCCCGCAGGCGCAGGGCACCAAGGCGCGCATGGAGCAGGTGGAAGAGCCGGTGGTGGTCAAGACCGCGCCGGTGGCGCAGGTGGTGCAGAAAAAGCCGGTGAACCCGCACAAGCTGGCCGCCGCCGAAGCCAAGGTGGCCGAGCTGGAAGGCGCCCTGGCCGAGCTGGACCGGCAGTTGGCCGACCCGGCCAATTACGCCGATGCCACCCGCATGGCGGTGATCGGTCGTGACCGCGAAACTGCCGCTGCTCAGCTGGAAAAAGCCGAAGCGGTGTGGATGGAACTGCTGGAATCCTGACCGGTAGTGCCGGCCCGCGGCCGGCACTACCTACGCGCCCTGGGCCTGCAACCATTCGCGGAAGCGCTTGGCCGGCTCACGCTCGGTCCGCGAGCGCAGCCGAGTCAACCAGTAGCGGCCCAGCTCCAACGTGGTGCCGAATGGCTGCAGCAGACGGCCTTCGGCCAGTTCCTGCTCGAACATGCGCAACGGCAGCAGCGCTACGCCGGCACCACCGGCGGCGGCCATTGCCACCGTCAACGAGGAATCAAATACCGGCCCGCGCGCTTCCACGCCGCTGACACCCGCCGCCTGCAACCAGCGTGGCCACTCGTCACTGCGGTAGGAACGCAGCAACGGCAGCGCGCTCAGATCGCGTGGCTGCTTCAGCCGTCGCGCCAGTGCCGGTGCGCACAGTGGCGCGAACGGCGCGTCGAGGATCGCGGTGCAGGCCTGGCCCTGCCAGTCGCCATCGCCGAAGCGGATCGCCAGATCCAACCCTTCGCCGGCCAGATCGATGCGGTTGTTGTGGGTCTGCAGGCGCAGCTCGATGTCCGGGTGCGCGGCCTCGAATGCGGCCAGCCTCGGCAACAGCCAACCGGTGGCGAAGGTGCCGACCACGCCAAGGGTCAGCACCTCACGCGCCGGGCCGCCGGTGTAGCGCGCGATGCTGGCCGAGATGCGCTCGAACGATTCGTTGAGCACCGGATACAGCGCCGCGCCTTCATCGGTGAGGGCAACACCGCGCGGCAGGCGATGGAACAGGCGGATGCCGAGACGGTCCTCCAGGCCACGGATCTGATGGCTCAGTGCCGCCTGGCTGACGCACAGCTCCAGCGCGGCGCGGGTGAAATTCTGGTGGCGCGCGGCGGCCTCGAAGGCGCGCAGGGCGTTCAGCGGCAGGGTAGGGTGCAGCATGGCGCAGTCGTGAGCTGGAATGATGGCTGATCGTAACGCGACAACGGGCAATTCCGGAAAATTAAGGGGTTGGATGCGACAGGCATGAATTCAATTAATGTCTGGCGCTGATTTTTTGCGCTGGTCGTCCCCGGAGGGGGCGCCAATAATCGATCGGTCCCCAGGAGAACCCCTATGCTCGCCCGCCGCCGATTCCTGCAGTTCAGTGGTGCCGCCGTTGCTTCCTCGCTCGCCCTGCCGTTGCTGGCACGCGCGGCGGCCGCGACGACTACCGCCACCCCGGCCGATGCCGCCATCAGTGCCGCCACTGATTTCGCCGCGCTGGAAAAGGCCTGCGCCGGCCGTCTGGGGGTGACCCTGCTCGATACCGCCAGCGGCCGCCGCGTCGGCCATCGCCAGGATGAGCGCTTCCCGATGTGCAGCACCTTCAAGAGCATGCTGGCCGCCACCGTGCTCAGCCAGGCCGAGCGCGCCCCCGCGCTGCTCGACCGGCGCGTGCCAGTGCGCGAGGCCGACCTGCTCTCGCACGCACCGGTCACCCGGCGCCACGCCGGCAAGGACATGACCGTGCGCGATCTGTGCCGGGCCACGATCATCACCAGCGACAACACCGCCGCCAATCTGCTGTTCGGCGTGGTCGGCGGCCCGCCGGCGGTCACTGCGTTCCTGCGTGCCAGCGGCGATACGGTCAGCCGCAGCGATCGGCTGGAGCCGGAAATGAACCGCTTCGCCGAAGGCGATCCGCGCGACACCACTACGCCGGCGGCGATGGCCGGTTCGCTGCAGCGTGTGGTGTTGGGGCAGGTGCTGCAACCGGCATCACGGCAACAGCTGGCCGACTGGCTGATCGACAATGAAACCGGCGATGCGTGCCTGCGCGCCGGCCTGGGCAAACGCTGGCGGGTGGGTGACAAGACCGGCAGCAATGGCGAAGACGCGCGCAACGATATCGCCGTGCTGTGGCCGCGTGCCGGTGGTGCGCCCTGGGTGCTGACCGCGTATCTGCGCGCCGGTCAGATCAGCTACGAGCAGCAGGCCGCGGTACTGGCGCAGGTGGGGCGCATCGCCGATCGGCTGATCAGGTGAGGTAACCGGGAGCCATTCATCGGCGGCTTGCCGGATCGGTCATGGACGCGCATCCTGCGCGCGTTCCAACCCCACGGAAGACCCCATGAGCCATGAACTGATCTACCTGCTGCTGATCTTCGCGCTGCTTGTGATCCCACGCGCATTGCAGCGTTTCAGCCTGCCTGCCCCGTTGACCTGCCTGTTGTTCGGCATCATCGGCATGCTCTGGCTGGGTGATCAGGCCCATGATGCGGTGATCGGACTACTGGCCACGCTGGGCATTTCCTCGCTGTTCCTGTTCGCCGGCCTGGAAGTGGACCTGCAGGCGCTGCGCCGGGGCATGTGGCCGCTGCTGGCGCATCTGGTGATCCGCAGTGCAACGTTGTTCGGCGTGGGCTGGCTGGCCTGGCGCTACGCCGGATTGCCCTGGCAGGCCGCCGGCCTGCTGGCCCTGGCGCTGCTGACCCCCTCCACCGGTTTCATCATGGATTCGCTGTCGCGGCTGGGCTTGAGCGAGGACGAGCGGTTCTGGGTCACCAGCAAGGCCATCGCCGGCGAGCTGCTGGCGCTGGCGGCCTTGTTCGTCGTGCTGCAGGCCGGCGATCCGGGCCACATGGCGCTGTCCAGCCTGGCCCTGCTGGCGATGATGATCGGCTTGCCGCTGCTGTTCATCGCGTTGGGCCGCTGGGTGGCGCCGCACGCGCCTGGTTCGGAGTTCTCGCTGCTGGTGATGGTGGGCATGGTGGCGGCCTACATCACCTACCTGCTGGGCGTGTATTACCTGGTCGGTGCGTTCATCGCCGGGCTGGTCGCGCGCCTGCTGCACCAGCGCATGCCGCTGCTGGCCTCGCACGAGAACCTGCATGCGCTGCGCCTGTTCGCCTCGTTCTTCGTGCCGTTCTATTTCTTCAATGCCGGCACCAAGGTGCCCAGCGAAGCGCTCAGCTTCGAGGCGCTGGGGCTGGGCATCGTGATCACCCTGGTGGTGCTGCCGCTGCGCATCGGTGTGGTCTGGCTGCAGCGCCGGGTGATGTTCGGCGAAAGCTTCCGCAGCAGCCTGCGGGTGTCGCTGGCGCTGGCGCCAACGCTGATCTTCACCCTGGTGCTGGCGGCGATCATGCGTGAGCGTTTCCAGATTCCGGCGGTGCTGTTCGGCGCGCTGCTGCTGTATGCCGCGCTGACCACACTGCTGCCGTCGCTGGTGTTCCGCACCCCGTTCGATGTCGATCCGGTGGAACAGGAGCCGGCGGGCGAGGGCGGGAGTGCGCCGGTAGCGGCCACCGAAGCATTGCCGGCAGCGCCGTCTGCCGACCGTTGATCGGGGCAGGGGCACGGTTTGCGCCCATCGGTCATGGCCGTTAGGGTTGGTGCATGAGACTCAATGCCGTTGCCTCCGCCGCCGTCCTCCTGCTCAGCCTTGCGGCCTGTTCGCAGCCTGCCGAGACGGTCACCCATGATCTGGCCACCGCGCCTGCCGATGCCTTCCTGGCGGCGATCGCCGCCCACTGCGGGCAGGCCTATGAAGGCAAGGTGGTGCAGGACACGCCCGCGCCGACCGGCAAGGATCCCTTCGCCGGCCAGCGCCTGGTCATGCACGTGCGCGGCTGCGCAGACCCGGCCCACGAGCTGCGCATCCCCTTCCATGTGGGCGATGACCACTCGCGGACCTGGGTGCTGACCCGCACCCCGGCCGGGCTGCGGCTGAAGCACGACCATCGCCATCAGGATGGCAGCGCCGACGCGATCACCCTGTATGGCGGCGACAGCACGCCACCGGGGACCGCCGGGCGCCAGCAGTTCCCGGCCGATGCCGATTCGGTGGCGATGTTCCGCAGGGCCGACATGCTGGCCTCGACCCACAACACCTGGGCGATGGAGATCGATCCGGACCAGACCTTCGTCTACGAGCTGACCCGTCCGGACGGCCGCCGTTTCCGTGTGCAGTTCGACCTGGCCAAGCCGGTCGACCTGCCGCCCCCGCCCTGGGGCGACGAGAAGATCCCCGCTCAATGAATTCACGCCGGGCGTGGGCGGGGCGTCTGTACGGGTAGCGCCGGGCCATGCCCGGCGGCCGTTGGTCAAACGCTGTGCTCGCCGGGCATGGCCCGGCGCTACCGATGGGAGGGGCGCACCCGCGCCCATTCCCTCAGCGCACGCCGAAGCGCGCGCGGCAACCGTTGCTCACCCACACCTGGCCGCGTGAATAGCCCCAGCTGCGGCCTTCCTGACAGGCGCTGCCGGACAGCTGCTGCTGCAGTACCGGGCGGCCCTGGCGCTCATCCCAGTCGCAGTTCTGCGTGCGGTTGTTGTTGCTGCTGCAGGTGATCGAGTAATTGCTGTTGCCACCGCCCCAGCCGCCACCACCGCCGCCCCAGCCGCGGGCTTCGGTGAACTCGGCGCGGCAACCATTGCTGACCCAGACCGCGCCGTTGCGCACGCCCCAGGTGCGGCCCTCGTCGCAGGGGCTGCCGGAAAGCTGGCGCACCAGGCGCGCATTGCGCCAGCCGACCGGGCAGCTGCGCTCGCGGTTGTTCTGGCTCTCGCAGCGGATCGTCTGGCCCGAACCGCCGTTGTTGCCACCCCAGCCGCCGCCGTTGCCACCGCCCCAGCCGCCACGGGCCTCGACGAACTCGGCCCGGCAGCCATTGGTGACCCAGATGCTGCCGTTGCGGCTGCCCCAGGTGCGGCCTTCCTCGCAGGCCGAGCCGGACAGCTGGCGGACCAGCTGCGCATTGCGCCAGCCGGTGCTGCAGACCCGTTCGCGGTTGCTCTGGCTCTCGCAGCGGACCACGCCGTTCTGGGCGTGTGCGGCGGGCGCGGGCAGGGCGGCGCTGGCAAGGCAGCCCAGGCTGAGGGTCACGGCCAGGCTGGCCAGGGATGGCAGGTTCATGGCAAATCCCCATACGGTAGGTGGTGGGCGACTATAAGGACCAGACGGATAAAGCCGGTGTGACTGAGCACATTTGCCCCGGCCGGGGCCTCGGCCGCAGAATACGGGGCTTTCCGGTCCCCTTCGGTGCCGGCGTTCTCCAGCGGAGCTTTCCCCCCATGCGTACCCACTTCTGCGGCCTGGTCGACGAGACCCTGATTGGCCAGACTGTCACCCTCGCCGGCTGGACCGACGTGGCCCGTAACCAGGGCGGCGTCTGCTTCATCGATCTTCGCGATCATGAAGGCATCGTGCAGGTGACGGTGGAGGTGGACAACGCCGAGGTGTTCGCCGTGGCGGCCTCGCTGGGTTATGAGGACGTGCTGCAGGTGGAAGGCGTGGTGCGTGCGCGCCACGCGGTGAACGACAAGATCGCCACCGGCAAGGTGGAAGTGATCGCCACCGCCATTACCGTGCTGAACAAGGCCGCGCCGCTGCCGTTCCACGCCCATGAGAACCCGGGCGAAGACACCCGCCTGAAGTACCGCTACCTGGACCTGCGCCGCCCGGAAATGCAGCGCATGCAGCGCACCCGCATCAAGCTGGTGCAGGCTCTGCGCCGCCACCTCGATGCGCGCGGCTTCCAGGACATCGAAACCCCGATCCTGACCAAGGCCACCCCGGAAGGCGCCCGCGACTTCCTGGTGCCGGCACGCATGCACCCGGGCGAGTTCTACGCCCTGCCGCAGAGCCCGCAGCTGTTCAAGCAGATCCTGATGGTGGCCGGCTTCGACCGCTACTACCAGATCGCGCGCTGCTTCCGCGACGAAGCCCTGCGTGCCGACCGCCAGCTGGAATTCACCCAGCTGGACATGGAATTCGCCTTCGTGCGCGAGCGCGACGTGCAGGATTTCGTCGAGGACATGATCCGCGCCATCTTCAAGGAAGTGGTGGACGTGCAGCTGGCGGCCAGCTTCCCGCGCATGACCTGGGCCGAGGCCATGCGCCGTTACGGTTCGGACAAGCCGGACCTGCGCATCGCGCTGGAGCTGGTGGACGTGGCTGAACTGGTCAAGGACAGCGAGTTCCCGGTGTTCACCGGCCCGGCCAATGATGCCGAGGGCCGTGTGGCCGCGCTGCGCATTCCGGGCGGCGCAACGCTGTCGCGCAAGCAGATCGACGAGTACGCCGCGCATGCCGCCAAGTACGGCGCCAAGGGCCTGGCCTACATCAAGATCGGCGACAACGGCGAAGTCAGCTCGCCGATCCAGAAGTTCTTCAGTGAAGCGGGTTTCGCTGCGCTGGTGGCCCATGTCGGCGCCGGCAACGGTGACATCGTGTTCTTCGGCGCCGGTGGCTACAACAAGGTCTCCGACTTCATGGGCGCGCTGCGCCTGAAGGCCGGCAAGGACTTCGGCCTGGTCGCCGACGGCTGGGCACCGCTGTGGGTTACCGACTTCCCGATGTTCGAGTGGGACGAGGAAGAACAGCGCTACGTCGCCCTGCATCACCCCTTCACCGCGCCGGCCGTGGACGATATCGCCGACCTGCGCGCCAACGCCCGTACCGCCGTCTCGCGCGGTTACGACATGGTGCTCAACGGCAATGAAATCGGCGGCGGCTCGATCCGTATCCACCGCCCGGACATGCAGAGCGCGGTGTTCGAACTGCTCGGCATCGGCGCCGAAGAAGCCCGCGCCAAGTTCGGCTTCCTGCTCGACGCGCTGAACTACGGCGCGCCACCGCACGGTGGCATCGCCTTCGGCATCGACCGCATCGCCGCGCTGATGGCCGGCACCGAGTCGATCCGCGACGTCATCCCGTTCCCGAAGACCACCGGTGCACAGGATCTGATGACCGACGCGCCGTCGCCGATCGTCGACACGCAGCTGGCCGAAGTGCACATCCAGGTTCGCCCCAAGACCAACTGATCAGGAGATCCAGGCAATGACCGAGTTTGCGTTTTCGCTGGAGTGGGAAAAGCTGGGCAATGAAGGCTCCGAGGCCACCCTGGTCACCGAGCGTGCACGTGTGTTCGGGGGTTGGCTGGTCCGTGTCGGAACCAACCCGGCGGCGATGGCCCTGACCTTCGTCGCCGACGGCGAAGGCCGCTGGGACGGTGAAGACTTCGGCGTCGAGGATTACGAGGACGACGAAGAGGAAGAGTACGACGAGGACGAGGAAGGCGAGGAAGAAGAGGACGAGGACGAAGAGGAATACGAGGAAGAGGACGAGGAAGACGAAGCAGCGGAATCGCCGGAAAAGGCTTGACCCGCCCTGCGAGCTGACGTCAACTTCCTGCATGTATTCGATCCGCCTCGCCACCGTGGACGACGCGCCGACCCTGTCGGCGCTGGCCGCGCGCACGTTCACTGAAACGTTCGGCCATCTGTATCCGCCGCAGGACCTGCAGGCCTTCCTTGAGGAGGCCTACACGGTCGAGCGCCAGCGCACGATCCTGGCCCACCCCGATTACGCGGTGTGGCTGCTGGAACTGGACGGGGAGGCGGTCGGCCATGCCGCCGCCGGCCCCTGCGGGCTGCCGCATCCGGAAGTGAAACCCGGTGATGGCGAGCTCAAGCGCCTGTACCTGATCAAGACCCAGCAGAGCTGTGGCTGGGGCAGCCGCCTGCTGGAAACCGCACTGGCCTGGCTGGAACACGACGGCCCGCGCACGCTTTGGCTGGGCGTGTGGTCGGAGAACTTCGGCGCGCAGCGCTTCTATGCCCGCTATGGTTTCGAGAAGGCCGGCGAATACCTGTTCCCGGTCGGTGACACCCACGACCTTGAGTTCATCCTGCGCCGCGCACCGCGCGCGTCCTGACGTTCACCGCCGCTTGCCACCCACGCGTGTCCAATCGTCCTACGTTCCTGCCCCGCTGACTGCCAGGCTGTCTGCATGACTCCCCCCGTACTGCTGCTGCATGGCATCTGGAACGCCCGCGCGTGGGTCGGGCCGCTGGCCTGGCGTCTGCGCGCGCGCGGCTTCCAGGTGCACACCTTCGGTTATTCCTCGGTGTTCGGAGGGCCGGAGGTGGCCGTGCCGCAGTTGCTGGAGCGGCTGGCCGACGCCGGCCCGTTGTCGCTGGTGGGGCACAGCCTGGGCGGTCTGCTGGCGCTGGAAGCCCTGCGCCGCACCCCGCAGCTGCCGGTGCAGCGCGTGGTCTGCCTGGGCTCGCCGCTGCGTGGCAGTGGCACCGCACGCTCGCTGTCCGAGCACGGCTGGGGCCTGGCGCTGGGGCGCAGCAGCGAACTGCTGCTCGATGGCCTGCCGGACTGGAAGGGCAGGGCCGAGGTCGGGCTGATCGCCGGCTCGGTGCCGCATGGGCTGGGCAGCCTGCTGGGCGCCATCGACGATGCCTCAGATGGCACCGTGGCGCTGGCCGAGACCCGCCTGCCGGGGCTGGCCGACCATTGCGTGGTGCGTACCAGCCACAGCGGCCTGGTGGTATCGCCCGATGCCGCGCGGCAGACCGCGCATTTCCTGCGCCACGGCCAGTTCGACCACAGCCGCGACGCCGCCGCCGCATAGGGGCAGGGGGGGGGGGGGCGCGCTGTAGAGCCGAGCCCATGCTCGGCTGCATTCCGTCGGGCCCATTGAGCCGAGCATTGGCTCGGCTCTAGAACAATACGGGCCTAGACACGGTTGCCGCCCCCGATCAGGTAGAATCCGCGCCTTGATCCTGAAGCAGCCAGACGGTAGCACCCATGGGTAGAGGCCCCTCCATCGAAGCCCGCAAGAACGCGTCCGACGCGAAGCGTGGCAAGATTTTCACCAAGATCATCCGCGAGATCGGCGTGGCCGCGCGCGGCGGTGGAGGCGACCCCAACAACAACCCGCGCCTGCGCGTGGCGATGGACAAGGGCCTGGCCGTGAACATGTCCAAAGACGTGATCGAGCGCGCCATCAAGAAGGCCACTGGTGAACTGGAAGGCGTCGATTACGAGGAAATCCGCTACGAGGGCTACGCCCCCGGTGGCGTGGCCGTGATCGTCGACTGCCTCACCGACAACCGCGTGCGCACCGTGGCCGATGTCCGTCACGCGTTCAGCAAGTGCGGCGGCAACATGGGCACCGAAGGTTCGGTGGCTTTCATGTTCAAGCGCCTGGGCGTGCTCAGCTTCGCCCCGGGTGCCGACGAAGATGCCATCACCGAGGCGGCCATCGAGGCCGGCGCCGACGACATCGTGGTCTATCCGGACGACGGCTCGATCGATGTGGTCACCAGTCCTGACGCGTTCAACACGGTCAAGGACGCGATCACCGCCGCCGGGCACGTTGCCGACCACGCCGAGATCACCTTCCGCGCGGACAACGACATCAAGGTTGAAGGCGAGGTTGCCCAGCAGGTGAAGAAGCTGCTGGACATGCTCGAAGACCTGGACGACGTGCAGGACGTGTATTCCAACGCCGAACTCGGCGCCGACGCCTACGCCTGAGCCGTCACCGACGGCCTGGGCGCGGGCCGTTGAACGGTCATCGCGGACAGTCATGAGCCTATACGCCTGCCAGCGCCTCCCGTTCTGCCCCGCCAGGAGTGCGGCATGACCCGCATCCTCGGCATCGATCCCGGTTCGCAGCGGACCGGGGTCGGCATCATCGATGTCGATGCCGCCGGCCGCGTCAGCCACGTGCACCACCAGCCGCTGGTGCTGCTGGGGGCGGACGATTTCCCGCAGCGCATGAAGCTGCTGGTGCTGGGCCTGGCCGACCTGTGCCGCGAGTACCAGCCGCAGGAAGTGGCCATCGAAAAGGTCTTCATGGCGCGCAACCCCGATTCGGCACTGAAGCTGGGCCAGGCCCGTGGCGCGGCGATCTCGGCCGTGGTGCTGCGCGACCTGCCGGTGCACGAATATGCCGCCAGCGAGATCAAGCTGGCGGTGGTGGGCCGCGGTGGCGCCGAAAAGCAACAGGTTCAACACATGGTTGGGCTCATGCTCAACCTGAAAACCAAGCTGCAGGCCGACGCGGCCGACGCGTTGGCGGTGGCGATCACCCATGCCCACGTAAGGGCAACGGCCAACCGCCTGGGGCTCAGTGCCCGCCAGGCGTGGGGCCGCAAATGAGGAGCTGCACGCAATGATCGGTCGACTGCGCGGCATCGTCGCCTACAAGGCGCCGCCGTGGCTGGTGGTGGATGTGAATGGCGTGGGCTACGAACTGGAGGCGCCGATGAGCACCTTCTACGACCTGCCCGAACTCGGCCGCGAGGTCACCCTGTACACCCATTACGCGCAGAAGGAGGACAGCGTCTCGCTGTACGGCTTCCTCCGCGAGGGCGAGCGCCGCCTGTTCCGCGATGTGCAGAAGGTCAGCGGCATCGGCGCGAAGATCGCGCTGGCCGTGCTGTCCGGCGTCACCGTCGAAGAGTTCGCGCGCATGGTCCAGGCCGGTGACATCACCGCGCTGACCCGCATCCCGGGCATCGGCAAGAAGACCGCCGAGCGCATGGTGCTGGAGCTGCGCGACCGCGCGGCCCAGTTCGGTGCCGGCGGCGCGCTGCCCACCGGCAGCGGCCCGGCCCCGGCCGACCCGCTGTCCGATGCCACCGTGGCGCTGCAGCAGCTGGGCTACAAGCCGGCCGAAGCGGCGCGCATGGCCCGCGACGCCTTCAATGAAGGCGACGAAGTGGCCACCGTGATCCGCAAGGCCCTGCAGTCGGCCCTGCGCTGAGCCGCTTTCCCTCCCTTCAACGAACCGCCTGAGCTTCGCCAGGAGTCCCATGTCCAGCAGTCAAACCCCGCACGCAACCGCCCCCGGCGGCCACGGTCACGCCCCTCCGGCCGGAGGCATGGCGCTGATCATCGGTGCGATCGGCGTGGTCTTCGGCGATATCGGCACCAGCCCGCTGTACACCCTGAAGGAGGCGTTCTCGCCGCACTACGGGCTCAACAGCGACCACGACACCGTGCTGGGCGTGCTGTCGCTGGCGTTCTGGGCGCTGAACATCGTGGTCACCCTGAAGTACGTGACCATCATCATGCGCGCCGACAACGATGGCGAGGGCGGCATCATGGCGCTGATGGCGCTGACCCAGCGTACGCTGCGCAACGGCTCGCGCTCGGCGTATGTGGTGGGCATCCTGGGCATCTTCGGGGCCTCGCTGTTCTTCGGCGACGGCGTGATCACCCCGGCCATTTCGGTGCTGGGCGCGGTCGAGGGCCTGGAGGTGGCGGCCCCCGGCCTGCATGCCTTCATCGTGCCGATCACCGTGGTGGTGCTGCTGATGGTGTTTGCCGCGCAGCGCTTCGGCACCGAGAAGATCGGCAAGGCGTTCGGCCCGATCACCTCGGTCTGGTTCATCTCGCTGGCGGCGATCGGCATCTACAACATCGTCGATGCGCCGGAAGTGCTGAAGGCGTTCAACCCGTGGTGGGCGATCCGCTTCTTCATGGAGCACAGCTGGCACGGCATCTTCATCCTCGGTGCGGTGGTGCTGGCGGTGACCGGCGGCGAAGCGCTGTACGCCGACATGGGCCATTTCGGCGCCAAACCCATCCGCCACGCCTGGTACTTCTTCGTGCTGCCGTGCCTGGTGCTGAACTACCTGGGGCAGGGCGCACTGGTGCTCAACCACCCCGAGGCGCTGAAGAACCCGTTCTTCGAAGCAGTGCCGTCGTGGGCGCTTTACCCGATGATCATCCTGGCCACGATGGCGGCGGTGATCGCCTCGCAATCGGTCATCACCGGCGCGTTCTCGGTCTCGCGCCAGGCCATGCAGCTGGGCTACATCCCGCGCATGCGCATCAAGCACACCTCGCACGACACCATCGGCCAGATCTACATCCCGGGCATCAACTGGGGTATCGCGGTGATGGTGATCGGGCTGGTGCTGGCCTTCCGCAGCTCGTCCAACCTGGCCGTGGCCTACGGCATCTCGGTGTCGGCCACGATGCTGATCGACACCCTGCTGCTGGCCCTGGTGGCCCGCTCGCTGTGGCCGAAGGCCCGCGCCTGGCTGCTGCCGCTGTGCGTGGTGTTCTTCATCATCGATCTGGGCTTTGTCATCGCCAACGGCGCCAAGCTGCTGCAGGGTGCCTGGTTCCCGGTGGTGCTGGGCATCTTCCTGTTCACCATGATGCGCACCTGGCGCCGTGGCCGCGAGCTGCTGCGTGATGAGATCCGCAAGGACGGCATCCGCCTGGATACCTTCCTGCCGGGCCTGATGCTGGCACCGCCGGTACGCGTGCCGGGTACCGCCGTGTTCCTCACCGCCGACCCGAGCGTGGCCCCGCATGCGCTGATGCACAACCTCAAGCACAACAAGGTGCTGCACGAGCGCAACGTGTTCCTGCACGTGGTCACGCTGCCGGTGCCGTATGCACCGGAAGGGCAGCGGCTGAAGATCGAATCGGTGGGTGATGAGTTCTACCGGGTGTACGTGCGCTTCGGCTTCATGGAGACCCCGGACGTGCCGCTGGCGCTGATGCGCTCGTGCGACCACGGCGGCATCTACTTCGACCCGATGGACACCACCTTCTTCGCCAGCCGCGAAACCATCGTCGCCACCGCCAACCGCGGCATGCCGATCTGGCGCGACAAGCTGTTCGCGCTGATGCACCGCAACGCCGCCCCGGCGACGGGCTTCTTCCGCATTCCAGGCAACCGCCTGGTGGAACTCGGTGCCCAGGTCGAGATCTGACCCCATGTCCTGAGTCATCCACCCATCCATCCACGCGCGGCGTGGATGGATGAATGTCGACCAAGGTCGACACCCACCAAGAGCAGGCAGAGCAGGCCACGCCATCCAGACAGATCGCAGAAATCTGTCGAAGGCGGGGTGGGTCCGGTTGCGGGGGCGTGAGCCGCATGGATGCGGCGACCGAGCTTACATGGACGTACTTGCAGCGTCCCCCGCAACCGGACCCACCCCGCCATTCCCCAGGAAGCCCGCTTCGGCTGTTGCTGTTGAGGTTGCCGGCCAGCGGCCGGCACTACCGCGGGTGCCGGGCGCAGCCCGGCCGAAACCCGTACTTTTGCCGCATAATCAGCACATGACCGACGACCGCATCATCGGCGCCGGCGCCACCCGCGAGGATGACGCCGCCGACGCCAGCATCCGCCCCAAACGCCTGGCCGACTACCTTGGCCAAGCCCCGGTGCGCGAGCAGCTGGAGATCTACATCGAAGCGGCCAAGGCCCGTAGCGATGCGCTCGACCACGTGTTGATCTTCGGCCCGCCGGGCCTGGGCAAGACCACCCTCAGCCACGTCATCGCCAACGAGCTGGGCGTGGCGCTGCGGGTCACCTCCGGCCCGGTGATCGAGAAGGCCGGCGATCTGGCCGCGCTGCTGACCAACCTGCAGCCGCACGATGTGCTGTTCATCGACGAGATCCATCGCCTGTCGCCGGTGGTGGAGGAAGTGCTGTACCCGGCGATGGAAGACTTCCAGATCGACATCATGATCGGCGAGGGCCCCGCGGCGCGCTCGATCAAGATCGACCTGCCGCCGTTCACCCTGATCGGCGCCACCACACGCGCCGGCCTGCTGACCGCGCCGCTGCGCGACCGCTTCGGCATCGTCCAGCGCCTGGAGTTCTACAGCGTCGAGGAGCTGACCCGGATCGTGCGCCGTTCGGCCGCCATCCTCGGCATCGACTGCACCGCCGATGGCGCCGGCGAGATCGCGCGCCGCGCGCGGGGTACCCCGCGCATCGCCAACCGCCTGCTGCGCCGCGTGCGCGACTACGCCCAGGTCAAGGCCGGTGGCCACATCGACGAGCCCGTGGCCCAGGCCGCCATGAAGATGCTCAAGGTCGACCCGGAAGGCTTCGACGAGCTCGACCGGCGCCTGCTGAAAACCATGGTGGACTACTTCGATGGTGGCCCGGTCGGTATCGAATCGCTGGCCGCCGCGCTGTCCGAAGAGCGCGGCACGCTGGAAGACGTGGTCGAGCCGTACCTGATCCAGCAGGGCTTCCTGGTGCGCACCGCGCGCGGCCGCATGGCCACCCACAAGGCCTACCGGCACATGGGCCTGAAGCCGAAGAACCCGCCGCAGGACCTGTTCGCGGAGGTTCCCGATGTCGGTTGAGCCGCGATTCAGTTGGCCGACACGCATTTACTGGGAAGATACGGACGCAGGCGGGGTGGTTTACCACGCCCGCTACGTGGCCTTCATGGAACGGGCCCGGACCGAATGGATGCGCGCGCTGGGCTACGGCCAGGAGCGCATGCGCGCCGAGCACGGGATGATCTTCGCGGTGCGCTCGATGCAGATGGATTTCATCAGGCCGGCACGGCTGGATGACACCCTGCAGGTGAGCGCCACCCTGGTCCAGCTGAAGAGGGCCAGCATGGTCTTCAACCAGCAGATCCTGCGCGACGGCGAGCTGCTGCTGTCGGCGCAGGTCCGCATCGCCGCACTGGAAGCGGCCAGTTTCCGCCCGCGTGGCATGGACGACGCCGTCCTTGCCATGCTGCAACCCCACCTCCACCCCGAATCCGAACTTTGAGGAACAACGGATGATCGCAACGCTCCTGGCCCTGCAGGCCACGGTCACCGAGGCACTGCCGGCCGATGTCAGCAATGCCGCGACCCAGACCCTTGCCCAGGCCACCACCGGCGGCGGCATCAACTACCTCGAACTGATGGCCAAGGCCAGCCTGCCGGTGAAGATCATCGTGCTGCTGCTGCTGGTCGGCTCGTTCGTCAGCTGGGTGATCATTTTCCGCAAGGCCCGCGTGTTCAAGCAGGCCACCCGTGAAGCCGACGAGTTCGAGAACCGCTTCTGGTCCGGCGCCGACCTGGGCAAGCTGTATAGCTCGGCCACCGACCGCAGCCGCAATGTCGGCGGCCTGGAAGCCATCTTCGAAGCCGGCTTCCGCGAATACACCCGCCTGCGCGACAAGCGCCGGCTGGATGGCCGCGCGCAGCTGGAAGGCGCGCAGCGTGCCATGCGCACCACCTACACCCGCGAAGTGGACCAGCTCGAACGCAACCTGGAACTGCTGGCCAACATTGGCTCCACCGCGCCGTACGTGGGCCTGGTCGGTACCGTGTTCGGCATCATGGTGACCATGCACGACATGATCAGCAGCGGTGCGCAGGCCGGTATCGCCGCCGTCGCCCCGGGTATCTCCGAAGCGCTGTTCGCCACCGCCATCGGCCTGTTCGTGGCCATTCCGGCGGTGTGGGCCTACAACCGCTTCACCACCCGCGTGGAGCGCATGTCGGTGCGTTTCGAGACCTTCGCCGAAGAGTTCAGCTCCATCCTGCAGCGCCAGAGCGCTGGCGACGAGTAAGCGCCTGACCCGGGAGTCCAAGCCATGTCCGCTGCCATCGGTCGCCGCAAGCGCCGCAAGCTGAAATCGGAAATCAACGTCGTTCCCTACATCGACGTCATGCTGGTGCTGCTGATCATCTTCATGGTCACCGCGCCGCTGCTCACCCTGAGTTTCGACGTCGATCTGCCGCAGTCCAACGCCAAGGCGCTGGAAAGCAAGCAGGACCCGGTGATCGTCTCGGTGCGCCAGGACGGCCAGCTGAGCCTGAAGCTGCCCGACGCCAAGGAACCGGCCGCGGTGTCGGCCGAGGAGCTGGAAGGGCGCCTGGCCGGCATCGTCGCCCAGGACAAGGGCGTGCGCGTGATCGTCGCCGCCGACCGCGCCGTGGCCTATGACAAGGTCATCGCCGCCATGGATGTGATCAAGCGCGCCAAGGTAGACAAGGTAGGCCTGGCCACCGATGCACGCTGACGCCCTGCCACCCCCGCAGCAGCGCGAACCCGGCTGGGGCCTGCCCCTGGCGCTGGCCGTGCTGGTGCATCTGCTGGTCGCGCTGATCTTCATCGGCGCCTGGCTGTGGTCGCCCGAACGCAATACTGATGCCGCCGCCGGCGATCCCTCGGTCGAAGCCAGCCTGGCGCTGTCCGCGTCCGAGGCCGCCGCCGCGCGCCAGGCCCTGCGCCAGTCGGAAAAACTGGAAGACCTGCCACCGCCGGTGGCCGAGCCGATCCCGGTGCCGGAAGACACCGTGCCTCCGCCGCAGCCGATTCCCGAACCGCGCCCGCAGGACGCGCCGACGCCGCAGCAGCAACAGGCGCAGGAGCGTGTCGCGCAGCCGGATACCAAGGACCAGGAAGCGGCCAACGCACTGGCCATCTCGCAGGAGAAGGCCAAGCAGGAGCAGGAAGCCAAGCGCCGCCAGGAGCAGATCGACCTGACCGAACGCAAGCGCCAGGAAGAAGCGGAGCAGAAGCTGCGCCTGGCCAAGCAGCAGGAAGAGGACGCCAAGAAGAAGCTGGCCGACCAGGCCCGCCAGGCCGCGGACAAGGCCGAGGCGGAAAAGCAGAAGAAGATCGCCGAGATCCGCGCCAAGCGTGAGCAGGCCGAGAAGGAAGCCAAGCTGGCCGAGCAGAAGCTGCGCCAGGTGGCTGCCGCGCGCAATGCCGCCGGTACCGCCGCTGCCGGCGCCAGTGGTGCTGCGCAGCCGGCCGCCGGCGGTGGTGGCAACAGCGACGATCTTTCGGCCAAGTACGCCGCGGCGATCCAGGCCAAGGTGCTGTCGCAGTGGGTGCGCCCGGATACGGTGCCGCTGGGCCAGCGCTGCCAGATCACCATCACCCAGATCCCAGGTGGCACGGTGATGCAGGCCAAGGTCAGCCCGAGCTGCCCGTACGACGAGGCCGGCAAGCGCTCGATCGAGGCCGCCGTGCTCAACGCGCAGCCGCTGCCGTACCGCGGCTTCGAGTCGGTGTTCGCGCGCACGCTCAACTTCACCTTTACCGCCCAGGATCGCTGAGGCGGGGCAGGGCGGCCGCCCGGTCGCCCCTTGCCCAGGCCACCCCAGGGTGGCCGCGACGTTAACGGTGCGTGAGAACACGGGCTGGAACTGACCCGGAATTCACGTACCCTTGGTTCATGATTGCGAAGCGGTTCACTTCCGCTTTGCTATCCCTCGTTCCGGTTTCCCCCCTATTGAGCGCTCCATGAAAAAGATGCCTCGCTGGCTTGCCGTGTTTGCGGCCCTGTTGCTGCCCTTTGCTGCCGTCGCGCAGCAGAAGGGGCTGGATATCGACATCATCGGCGGCAATGCCTCCGCGCTGCCGATCACCATCGTGCCGATGCCTTACCAGGGCTCGGCGGCTGCCCCGCAGACCGACGTCGCCGGTGTGGTGCGCGCCGACCTGGAACGTTCGGGCCAGTTCCGCACGCTGCCCGAAGCGCAGATCGTCGAAAAGCCGGTGCGCGGCGGCGACATCCAGTTCGCCACCTGGCGCGCGCTGAAGCAGAACTACATCGTGGTCGGCCGCGTGCTCGACGCCGGTGCCGGCGCCTACCGCGTCGAGTACGAACTGTTCGACGTGCCCAAGGGCGAGCGCCTGCTGGGCCTGGCGATGACCGCCCGTGGCAATGCCATGCGCGATGTCGCCCACCAGATGGCCGACGCCATCTACGAGAAGATCACCGGCATCCGCGGCGCCTTCTGGACCCGCATCGCCTACGTGACCGCCAGCGGCAAGGGCGACGCCATGCGCTATGCGCTGATGGTGGCCGACTCTGATGGCTACAACCCGCAGACCATCGTGCGTTCGGCCGAGCCGCTGCTGTCGCCGTCGTGGAGCCCGGATGGCGGCAAGCTGGCCTATGTCAGCTTCGAGCGTGGCAATTCGGCCATCTACATCCAGAACATCGCCACCGGCGCGCGTGAGCTGGTCACCAGTTTCCGTGGCATCAACAGCGCCCCGGCGTTCTCGCCGGATGGCCGCAAGCTGGCCCTGACGCTGTCACGTTCGGGCAACCCGGAAATCTACGTGATGGATCTGGGCAGCAAGCAGCTGACCCAGCTGACCAACCACTTCGCCATCGATACCGAGCCGACCTGGGCGCCGGACGGCAGCGCGGTGTACTTCACCTCCGACCGCGGCGGCCGTCCGCAGGTCTACAAGGTCGGTGCCGGCGGCGGCAGCGCCGAGCGTGTGACCTTCCAGGGCAACTACAACGCCAAGCCCTCGGTGTCCTACGACGGCAAGAAGATCGCCGTGGCACAGGGCTCGGGCAACAGCTACAAGATCGCGATGATGGACAGCTCGCTGGGCTCGCCGCGCTGGAGCACGCTGTCCCCGGGTTCGCTGGATGAATCGCCCAGCTTTGCGCCCAACGCAAGCATGGTGCTGTACGCCGCCCGCGAAGGTGGCCGTGGTGTGTTGTACGCCGTTTCGGCCGATGCGCGGGTTCGCCAGCGCCTGGTCCTGGCCGATGGTGATGTGCGCGAGCCGGCATGGTCCCCATACCGTACCCAGCGCTAAAAGAGTGTTAATATTTTCGCTGTCTTGAACCCCTCATCGGCCTAGGAGCCACAAAGGTATCGCCATGAACAAGTCCACCCGCGTTCTGCTTGTTTCCCTGCTGTCTGTGGCCGTCCTGGCCGGTTGCTCGAAGAAGGTGAAGGAAGAGCCGCAGGCTCCGGTCGACACCGGCACCTCGACCACCAGCCCGACCGGTCCGTCGACCTCCGGCCTGTACGGCCCGGGCGACCTGGACACCGACGCCTGCCTGCGTCAGCGTGTTGTCTACTTCGACCTGGACAAGGAAGACGTGAAGCCGGAATTCCAGGCCATCATGGCTTGCCACGCCAAGTACCTGCGTGACCGTCCGTCCTCGCGCATCACCCTGCAGGGCCACACCGACGAGCGCGGTTCGCGCGCGTACAACCAGGCCCTGGGTGAGCGTCGTGGCAACGGCGTCAACTCGGCCCTGCAGGCCAACGGTGGCTCGGCTTCGCAGCTGACCGTCGTGTCCTACGGTGAAGAGCGTCCGGTCTGCACCGAGTCGAACGAGTCCTGCTGGTCGCAGAACCGTCGCGTCGAAATCGTCTACACCGCGCAGTAATCCATGCGCATTGGCATCACATTGATGCTGGTCGTTGCGGCAGCCCTCGTGGCTGCCGCACCGGCGCATGCACAGCGACAGAGCCTGGCCGATCGTGTCGGCGCGCTCGAGCAGCAGATGTACAACAACAGTGCCAACCAGGACCTGTTGAACCAGATCAACCAGCTGCGGCAGCAGGTCACCAGCCTGCAGGCCTCGATCGAGCAGTTGCAGCACGACAACGCCCAGCTCAAGCAGTCAGCCCAGGACCAGTACCTGGATCTGGACAGCCGCCTGAACCGGTTGGAAGGGGGCAATGCCGCCCCGGCCCTGCCGCCCGTTCCGGCGAGCGCGCCGAAGGCCGCCCCGGCCCCGGCAAAACCCGCAGCGGCGGCCACTTCCGAGCGGCCGCCTTCGGTCCATGGCGATGCCGGCAGCCTGGCCGCCACCGGCGACGAGCGCACCTCCTACAACGTCGCCTTCGATTCGCTCAAGGCCGGCAAGTACGATGACTCGGCGCAGCTGTTCCTGAGCTTCCTGCAGCTGTACCCGAACGGCGTGTACGCGCCGAACGCGCTGTACTGGCTGGGCGAGAGCTATTACGCCACCCGCAATTTCCCGATGGCCGAGACCCAGTTCCGTGAACTGCTCTCGCGCTATCCAACCCACGACAAGGCCGCTGGCGGCCTGCTCAAGATCGGCCTGTCGCAGTATGGCGAGGGCAAGGTCGACCAGGCCCAGCAGACGCTGGAGACCGTCGTGGCGCAGTACCCGGGATCGGACGCCGCGCGTACCGCCCAGGACCGCCTGCAGTCCATTCGCCTCGGCAAGCAGATCCGCTGATCCGCTGATCGGGCGTACAATTGTTGCCCTGTAGAGCCGAGCCCACGCTCGGCTGCTTTCGTTTCCGGAACGGCAAACCCGCCCGGATCCGGCAGCGCCGGGCCATGCCCTTCCGGTTGCTGTGTTGTAGAGCCGAGCCATGCTCAGCTGCGTTCGTTACCGGCCACGGTAGCCCACCCGCCACGTGTCCCACCAAGAAGTGCCCGCCATGACCGCCGTTACCCCGTCCAACGCCGTCGCCACCCCCAGCGACATCGTGCAGTCGCCGCTGCCGCGCCTGAAGATCACCGAGATCTTCACCTCGCTGCAGGGCGAAGCCGATACCGCCGGTTGGCCGACCGTGTTCGTGCGCCTGACCGGCTGCCCACTGCGCTGCCAGTACTGCGATACGGCCTACGCCTTCCACGGCGGTACCTGGTGGGACATCGACGACATCGTGACCGAGGTGCTGGCCCAGGGCGTGCGCCACGTCTGCGTGACCGGCGGCGAGCCGCTGGCGCAGAAGCGCTGCCTGGTGCTGCTGCAGAAGCTGTGTGATGCCGGCATGGACGTCTCGCTGGAGACCTCCGGCGCACTGGACGTCAGTGCGGTGGACCCGCGCGTATCGCGCGTGGTCGACATCAAGACCCCGGGTTCGGCCGAAGTGGCGCGCAACCGCTGGGAAAACCTGCCGCTGCTGACCGCCCGCGACCAGATCAAGTTCGTCATCTGCAGCCGAGAAGACTACGACTGGGCCAAGGCCCTGCTGGCCGAGCACGATCTGGTCAAGCGCTGCACCGTGTTCTTTTCGCCCAGCAAGGGCGAGATCACCGCGCGCCAGCTGGCCGACTGGATCGTCGAAGACCGGCTGCCGGTGCGCTTCCAGATGCAGTTGCATAAAATCCTGTGGAACGACGAGCCGGGTCGATGAGCCCGCGCAGCGTTCCCTGATGTAGCTCCGGCGCGGGACAGCGTGCTGGCTTTCCCCTCCCAACCGGATGTTTTACCCATGAAGAAGGCAGTCGTGCTTCTCTCCGGCGGCATGGATTCAGCCGCCGTCATCGCCATGGCCCAGGAACAGGGCTTCGCCGTGCATGCCCTGAGCGTGCGCTACGGCCAGCGCCACACCTCCGAACTGGACGCCGCCGCCCGCGTGGCCAAGGCCCAGGGCGTGGTCGCGCACAAGACCGTGGACGTGGACCTGCGCAGCATCGGCGGCTCGGCACTGACCGACGACATCGACGTGCCCGAGGCCGGCGGTGCCGGCATCCCGGTCACCTACGTGCCGGCGCGCAACACCATCATGCTGTCGCTGGCGCTGGGCTGGGCCGAAGTGCTCGGCGCCAACGACATCTTCTGCGGCGTCAACGCCGTGGACTACTCCGGCTACCCGGACTGCCGCCCCGAGTTCGTGGCCGCGTTCCAGGCGCTGGCCAACCTGGCCACCAAGTCGGGCGTGGAAGGCGCCGGCATCAAGGTGCATGCCCCGCTGCAGTTCCTCAGCAAGGGCCAGATCGTCAGCGAAGGCGTGCGCCTGGGCGTGGACTTCGGCCTGACCGTGTCCTGCTACAACGCCGACGCCAACGGCGCCGCCTGCGGCCACTGCGACGCCTGCCGCCTGCGCGCGCAGGGCTTCGCCGAAGCCGGCGTGGCCGACCCCACGCTGTACGCCTGAGGTGATGGGGGGTGATGCCCCCCTCATGGTGGGTGCGAACCGTTGGTTCGCACTCTCTGTCCCGCCGCTACCGGCGGCTGGAGTCTGGTAGTGCCGGCCGCTGGCCGGCAGCCTCATCAGGCAACCATCCCGATGCTCCGATGAAGGCCCGCACCGCCTTCGGATCGTCATAGTCCAACTCGATCATCCGCGCGATCCCCGCCTTCTCATCCGGCTGCCGCCGCATGTATTCCTGCGCGATGCGATACCCAGCGTAGTACCCCAGATCACTCACCCCGAACGGATTGTGGGCGCTGTTGTACAGCCAGTTGTCGAGGTCGTCCCCGTCCATCTCGGCAATGAAGCGCGTGCGGATTTCCGCCTCGTGCGCGGGCCCGTAGGCATACAGCGGCAAGGCCGGCCGACGCCCGCTCAGCCGCTCGGCCACGTACTCGGCCACACCCTCGCGCACCGCGTACTGGGCCAGGCTGCCGGTGGTCTCGCGCTGCTGCGTGTGCACGTACTCGTGCAGGTTGTTCTGCGCGTTGTTCGCACCCGGCCGGCTGTCGTAGAAGATCCGCAGGCGGTCGCGCATCTTCTCCGGCAGCTCGCTCACGTCCACGCGCTCATCGCCCAGCGCCATCTCCGCGCCAATCAGCACCTTGTCGCCCAGCGTGGTGCCACCGGTGCGCAGCACGCCCACCGCATAGGTGATGGTGGCCGGGCGCAGGGCAGGGTAGAGCGAACGGAACGCGACCAGGTCGCGCTCCAGCGTGGCGCTGGCCTGCTGCGCGTTGGCGGTGAGCGGCCGCACCGAGGTCCAGAAGCGTGGCCACGCATGCATGGCTTCGGCGTACTCGCGGGCGGTGTAGCGGCGCACCTGCATCAGTGCATGCAGTCCGGGGCTGCCCGGGTCGATGTAGTGCTGCTGGACCAGCGCCACCCGGCGCTCGGCATCGGGCTCGGCGCGCACCGCATCGTAGGTGGCCCAGAAGCGGGCGATGTCGTCGGTGACGACCTGGGACGGGGCGGCCAGGGCCGCACAGGGCAGCAGGGCGGCAAGCAGGCTGACGATCAGACGCATCCATGGCTCCGGGGAAGGATCACAGATGGGATGCGCCGATGGCCCGAAAGGTTTAAGCCCACTGGTCGTGCCGGCCGCTGGCCGGCAACCTCGACACACCGGGGTTCCACGCGACCGGCCAAAATAGGGTAGAATGCCCACCCCGCCGAAAGGCCGGGGCAGTGCAATGGGCCGTTAGCTCAGTCGGTAGAGCAGAAGACTTTTAATCTTTTGGTCGTAGGTTCGAATCCTACACGGCCCACCATTGCTGCATAAGGGTTTCGGAGCGATCCGGAGCCCTTTTTGTTTTTCCGCAATCGCCGATCTTTTCCGCAAATCCCTGCGGCTCGGCGCTTAGGCGCCCGGTTAGGGCTTGTCTGGCAGCAGCCGCTCTGCGAAAGTCTGGGCTCCAAGTAGGCCGTGAGATTCGCATGAGCGCTAGTCCAGCTGACTCGATCCTCAACGCCCTGTGGGACAGGCTTTATTCCGATATCGATCCCTCGCAGCACTTCCCCGACGTCAGGCCGAAGCTGGCGCATTACACAAACCTCTTTACGGCTGAAGCGATTTTTAAGGGCGATGAGTTCTGGATGTCGCATCCTTTCCTTATGAATGATCATGAGGAGCTGCGCTGGGGAATTGAGAAAGGAACGGACAGGTTCCTTGAAAGCAAAGCGATCTCGGACGCGGTAGCTTCGGAAGCCCAGCATCGGGTCGTGGTTGATGCCTTGCAGGCAGCGAAAGATGTCGATGGCAGCATGTATTCGTATGACACCTACATCGCTTGCTTTAGCAAGCATGATCCAGGAGACAAAGACGGCCTCCTGTCGATGTGGCGTGCATATGGCGCTGACGGGGCTGGCGTAGCTATCGTCTTCGACTCTGCCAAGCTCGCGGAGGAAGCAAACTCACCACTGATCATTGCTCCGGTCGAATACCGCACAACAGCAGATCGCTTCATTTGGATGGATTGGGCAATCAAGCAGACGGCAGATGCAATCAAATTGCTCGGACCATCGGCTGATCCAGATGATCTAAGGCGAGCAGTGTATTACTACTATGCCCGCTTGCGGAGAGCCGCGCTGTTCTCTAAGCACAAGTCTTTCAGCGAAGAGAAGGAGTGGCGAATTGTCTATGACCCAACTGCCGACGAGTCAGGTGGCAAGTACGACCAGCTAATGAGCTATGCGATTACGCCCAAGGGTATCCAGCCGAAGCTGAAGCTTCGACTAGGTGCAAGATCTATCGACAAGCCATTGCATCTAGAGGATATTGTTGAAGCGATAATTCTCGGACCGACCGGTGGTTCGCTCATTGCCCAGCATGCGATGAAACGTTTGTGTGTTGCTGCCGGCAAGCCCAAGTTGGCCCCGAAGGTCTTTAGCTCGAGCACTCCCTATAGGCCGTAACGGGGGGGTGATTCGCCTCTGCAGGATAGTTCGTTGAGTACGGCTGCTCATTGGTCACTTGGTCTGCGACATTTTGTCGCCCTTCCTTTTTCTCGTGTAGCTCTCGGTCATCACCACGGAACGGTGACCGAGCTGTCTCTGCGCTTGACGAATATCGCTGGCAGAATCAGCCTTGTCCGTACCGGCCTTGGCTCTTAGGTCGCGGAACTGAGAAGCGTCTTTAGGCACGCCAGCACGTGCGCGCGCTGCGTCGAAGCGGCTCCGTAGTTGGCCCTTGCTCAGTGGCTGGCCGTATTCGTCAAGCAGCAGCGCCGCATGCACGATCACCGCGCCATTCTGCTTGCCTCGCCGATTGAATGTCCTGGCGCCGAAGCGCACCAGCAGGTCGGCCAGCTCGCCTTCGATGGCAATGCGCAGCTTGTGCTTGGCTTGCTCTGGCTGATATGCAGGAAGCCATCGCGCACGTCCCTGCGATCCATGCTGGGGGCATCGGCGGGGCGTTGGCCAGTCAGGTAAGCCAGATCCAGCGCATTGCGCAGCGGCTGATCGGCTGCATTCCACATAGCCCGGCACGGTGGCGGCGCTGGGTTTGGGCCAGGCGATGTCGTCGACGCCGAGTTCGCTGTCGACGACTGAGCCGCTGAGCGAGGCTCAGTCGGCCTATCTGTGGGAGTTCTGGAAGCAGATGACGGCCATGTTCCCGGGGAAGTGGGAGCGCGAGAACGGCGTTGCGCCGTTCAAGAAGGGCGGCAGCTTGACCATCGCCGCCGGCACGTGGTTTCAGGTTTTGAAGGGCCGCAGCCGGGCACAGCACGCGCGGAATGGCCTGCTGCTTGAGCGAGAGGCGTGAGTGGCCGCCGAACCCGCCGGGGTTCCTGACGATGTGCCTGGACATTCCAGTCATGGCGGCGGTGCAGCGGGAAATGGCGCCGGGGCGGCCGCAGAGCGGTTTCACCGTGCTGGTGCGCTCGCTGCTGGACCTGCACGTCTACGCCTCGGTCGACCACGGATCGCAGCAGCGCCGCATGCTGGAGGAGGCCTACTCGCGCGCTGTCCAGCACGTGGTCGACGGCAAGCCGCTGCCGCACCCGGTGCAGGCGATCGAGCAGGAGAAGGATGGCGTGCGGCCGGCGTGTGACCGCGAGTCTGCGCGCGCTGCAATGGAGCGCGCGGCGGCCGAGCTGAACTTCGCTGGTGACTAAACCAATGACCCCTGCTAATTCACCTCGATGCACGCCAGTCGTCGATCAAACGACGAATCGGTGATTTTTCTCTACGCATCAATCCGGAAATCTCTTTGACGCTGATGCTGACCAGATCCCGCAAGCGCTGCACTTCTTCGTGAGCCTTGTTGGGAATGCCTGCAAAGCGATTCTGGTCGTTGTGCCAGCTGTCGCCGTGTCTGGTGAGTTCCACGCAGCGCAGTTCCAAGTAGATACGAGCGTGCCTCACTTCCCACTTGATGAGCTCATGGGCGGGGATCTGCCGCAGGGCCTGCAGCATGTCTTGCCCAGCGCCCCCTGAAGTACTTGTACTTTATGGGCTCCGGGTCACGCGAGACCGCGGCGTCGGAAGCCTGCAAGAACTGGAAAGCTGTAATCCCGCAAAGCGTAAGAGCAGAAGAAATTCGTCGGGTCGTCTGTGCCTGCGTGATGCGCCACGGCACATAGATCGCAGCGAAACCTATGGCGACTGCCACAAATACCTGAGCCCAGGCCGCCCATTCGCTGCTAGGTATGCATGGCCATTTGAGGATGGCTGGGCAGTAGATAAATGGTTGGGCCATCGCGAAGGTTCCAGTTCGGCTGTCTCGAGCATAAGCGCCATCCGGAATGGAGCGAATAGGCGATGAGATCGAAGGCACCACCGCCGACGAGGGAAGAAGCGGCTCGGATCGAGCTGGCCAAGTGGGCAGCAGCATGAAGACGACGAAGGACCTGGCGCCGAGGTTGAATCCCCAGGTGGCTCCCCGAGAGCGGCGCATGGATCACAACACCGTTTCCCGCCCCTAGCGGGCAAAGCCCGGCATCACCTTCCGCAGCCCGGCCGAGACGGTGGAGGAGTTCAAAGCGCGCGGTGGCCAGGTGCAGCGCCTGGCGGCCAGGCTGGCGGGTGGGGCATGAGAGCTGACACCTTCGGCGCTTACGTACGCGCAGAGCTAGACCACTGGGCCACGAATTCGCCCTTCACCGGGATCTGAATTTCCTCGGCCACCGGCTGCTGCCTCAGCCGGTGGCGTTCGCGTGGCCTGAGAAGGTGGAGCTGCCGCTGGACATGGGCGATACAGAACGCATCGGATAGTTCGTAGGGATCTTCACCCGTCACCCGTCAGCCGCTGCGGCTGACGCTACCTGAGTTCGGTGGTTGGTATTCATCGAGCGCCATGCAACGTCGCTCCGAAGCTCTATTTCGCAGGCAATCATGACGATTGCTCAACCAAAAAACAGAAGCCCCGCTATGGCGGGGCTGTCAGTGTGGAAGGGATGAAGGACGAAAAAAGGCTTACCAGCCGTTCTTGTCGTTCATGTTGCTCTCCAGTAGGTGCGGGGGATGATTCACGGCCCAACTATACACATAAATTGTTCAAAAAATGTTAGTCATCCCTGAAGGCTGCTTCATCTTACGCTCGTGCTTCTCGAGGCGCGTCTGGTGCCTCATGTCCTCGTCCTGCTTCCGAATGTTCCAGTGCCGAGCCCTGTGCTGGAGTTCTTCGTACAGTTTTCTGCTGGAAATTCCATCCTCACGACACTTCGCGATGTACTTTGCGAAGCAGGTGTTGACCCTAATAAGTCGAGCTCCTTCAAGCTTATAGGCATACTCATCATCGACTACGCCAGCATTCACTGCAGTGCAAAATTCTTCGAATTCGTTGAGATAGCAGCTAACTACAGCGTCATGTTCGGCGCTGGCGAGAATCTTCTCAACGTGTTCGTCCTCAAGGGCCTCGTACTTCGCTAAGCGCTCCTTGAACTCACATGCTTCCGCTGTATCCATGAGTGATTTCAGCGCATCCGGCGTGATCAAGTCGCCAAAGAATGTGTGATACGAAAGCACCTTGTTCCAAGTTGCGTTCACGCGGACTTGAAGGGCCGCCATGAGAACTGAGAACAGTCCAAGAACGACCGCGCCTGCTTGTACCACGGTTGCTTTTGTCGCCAAAGCCGTTGGCCCGGCAGGAACCTGCCGAACGAAATAGTAGGTTCCGAGACCAACTGCTACCGCTGCTATGCCAAAGAACAAGTGCGAGCCGACGATTCGCCAAGTTATGCCTAGGCACAGATTGTAGACGCCCACGATCCTATACCACTTCATTTCGCTGAACATCCCTGTTTTAACGGTGAATGAATTGTGAATTATAGACTAAGAGCGGTCGCCGCAGCCTGCCGATGTAAACGGCCTCTCCGGTGATATCGCAGGATCTGCGACCGCCGGCCGTATCCTTCCGCCCATTCTTCCCTCGCACGGCTATCAGGGCTTCCGAACCGCCCTCTGGCTGGGCCCAGATTGGGGAGATCTGGGTGTTGTGGTGGAGCGGCCGACAGATCGCCAACGTCAGCTGCGGCGGGGTGTCTGAGCGGCCGAACGGCGTTCCGCAAAACTTCCTAACCCGTTGCGCCACAGTGCTTTGAAGCGCTCGTTTTGATCTTGAATACGGAACGGAGATTGTCGTAGGTCATTGAAAGATAAAGGGCTGGCCTGTGACCTTTAATCTTTTGGCCGAAGGTTCGAATCCTTCACGGCCACCATTGCATCAATGACCCTGGTCATTCAGAAAGGCACCGCCAAGCGGTGCCTTTTTTGTTGCTTGCGCCAACCCCTACTTAGCCTTGGCACCCTGCGCTCGCGCCGCCTCGCGTTCCGCCGCTGCCTGTGCAGCAGAGGCTGCTGCATTCGCAGCTCGCTCCCTTGTTGCACGATCCGCATCGAACCGCGCCTGCCGCTGGGCGCTGTAGGTGCGTTCCAATTCCAGCGAGGCAAGGAAACTGTCTGGATGCTTTGCGGCACACGCCTGCTGTACCAGTTGCACAGCATGATCGGACAGCCCGGGCTGGATATTGCCCAGCAGGCAATCGGCATACGGTACGGACGCCGCGGGGCCAGCAGCCAGCGCGGCAACGATCACAACATTCAACATGCAAACCTCCTTGTAGGTTTCGATGGGACCCGGTACCGGCCGGTGCGGACCCAGTATGGCCCGGTTTGCGGTACAGGGTGAGGCTACTCCGGCCGCACATCCCGGCACACCAGCTCGGCCAGCCCGCGGCAGGCAAAGAACAGCCCTTCAACCACGCCGGCATCCAGATGCCGGTCCGGCGTGGCCATGGCCCGGCAGCGGTCGGCGGCGTGCAGCATTTCCGCCACGGTTAGCATGCCGATGGCGGCCCGTTCCACCCGCGACAGGGCAACGCCGCGCCCTGCAGAAAGGCTGGTTTCAGGCCAAGGCAGGCCATCGGCGCCTTCGCTCGCGCGGATGCGTTTGAGGCAGCCCAGAAACGTGCTCAGTTCGGGCGAAGGGTTGTCGTCGTCATCGTTGATGCTGGCGGTATCTGAAGCATAGGGCGGACGTTCGGTCATCTCGGCTTCCTCGGCTCTGGAGTGGGCGTGCCACCGCGCAGGGCGGGTGGCGGGCGATGCGTGGCTGCAAGCCGGGATGACATCAAGCAATTGACCGGCGGGTCCGGAGACCCCCACGCAGCGCCCGCCATGAAGGCCGACGGATCACCCGCCGGCACCATCCAGTAATGATGCCGACGGGCGAGCGCAAACAACATGCTTGAAATTCATCATGGGCTTGCAGGCCCGGTGCCACCCGTTGTCGGTGGCGCTGCATGATGTTTACGTACGCGCTTGGATTTCAATGAGGATTCTCCGAAGAGAAATGCGGAAACCAGGCGCGCGACGATGGTGGCGCAGGCGCATCTGGTGCAGCAAGCGACAGCACGCGACGTGTTCGTTCTAGTGCTCAGTCAATCGCGTTGGAGAATGTCGGAAACTGCTGGCGACGGTGAGTATATCGTGATGTGGTACGTGGGAAGTGGGCTCCACTTTCTTCAGTCGTGGTGGCTCGGAACAGCGGTTCATGCGCCAAAAAATCGGTGCATCTGCGACGGCCGGGGTGTTGTAGAGCCGAGCGCTGCTCGGCTGCGGTTTGGGCGGTCGGCCAAGCCGAGCGTGGGCTCGGCTCTACAGCGATCCATCCATGCGTCTGCGACAGCCGAGGTGTTGTAGAGCCGAGCCATGCTCGGCTGCGATTTGCATGGGAAACCGAGCCGTACCCGGTTGCGCGCGGAGAGGTCATCCACGCATGGCGTGGATCTACGCATCTGGCAGGGGTGTTGAGCGTGCCGAAGCCGCCAATGCCTGCGGCTGGGCGGTATCCTCGGCATCTTTCCCAGGATGGGTTTTCCCATGCGTCTCATCGTGCTGTCGCTGTTGTTGTCCGCTGTCTCCGCTACGCCGTTGATGGCCGCCGAACCGGCGCCGTCCGCACAATCAGCGGCCGCAACCCCGCTGGTGATCGGCGAAACCTTCACCATCGAATCGAAGGCGCTGGGCGAGACCCGCCGCATCAACGTCTATCGTCCGCAGCCGTGGGGCCTGGACCCCAAAACACCGCTGCCGGTGCTCTACATGCCCGACGGCGGCATCGGCGAGGACTTCCTGCACGTGGCCGGGCTGGTGCAGGTGCTGAGCGGCAACGGCAGCATGCGCCCGTTCATGCTGGTCGGCATCGATAACACCGAGCGCCGCCGCGACATGACCGGCCCCAGCAAGGACCCGCAGGACCAGAAGATCGCGCCGCGCATCGGCGGTTCGGCAGCCTACCGCACGTTCCTGCGTGATGAACTGATGCCGCAGGTGCGCCAGCGCTACCCGACTACCGACGAGCGCGCGCTGATCGGTGAATCGCTGGCCGGCCTGTTCGTGGTGGAAACGCTGCTGCAGGAGCCGACGCTGTTCAACAGCTACATCGCGCTGGACCCGAGCCTGTGGTGGAACCGGGGCACGATGCTGGGCGCTGCGGCCAAGCAGCTGCCGGCGGTGACGCGTGCGCAGCCGCGCGTGTTCCTGGCCAGTAGCGGGCAGCCTCAGCTGGCTGCTTCTGCCGCGCAGTTGGCGGCCGTGCTGCAACAGGCGTCGCCGTCGCCGCTGGTGAAGTACCTGCCGCTGCCGGAGGAAACCCACGCCACGATCTATCACCCGGCCGCATTGCAGGCGCTGCGCACGCTGTTCCCGGCGCCGCCGCCGGCCTCGCCGTAAACCGAAGGATTGGCGTGCAGCCGCATGCCATGTGAGGATGCGGCAGCGGCGCCATCCGGTGCGCCGCCCGTAACGGGAGCGTGTGGATGCAGCGTGTGCGTGGATGGAGTGTGGCGGCCTGCCTGGCCGTGAGTGGCTGTGCGATGTCGGTGGCGCCACCGGCAACGCAGAGTGAAGCGAAGGAGAGCCCGGCCGCCGCTGTGTCGGGCGTGGTATTGCCGGATACCGAAGCGCTGCGTGTGCACGATCCGGTCGGCCGCGATTATCCGGTCTGGGTGGCACTGCCGGCCGACTACGCCGCACATCCGGAAAAGCACTATCCGGTGCTGTACGTGACCGACGCGCTGTACAGCTTCCCGCTGGTGCGCAGCGTGCGCAACCTGGTGGGGCAGAAGGGCGTCAACCTGGAGGATTTCATCCTGGTCGGGCTGCCGCCGCAGGAAGGCCTGACCTCCAAGCAGAGCCGCTCACGCGATTACACGCCCAGCGACCCGGCGCGTACCGATCCGCGTGACTACAGCGATGACGTCAGCTACGGCGGCGCGGCGCATTACCGCGATTTCCTCGCCGAACAGGTGCTGCCGATGATTGATGCGCGTTACCGCACTGATCCGGCGCGGCGCGCCTATGCGGGTCATTCGTATGGCGGCCTGTTCGGCGCCTATGTGCTGACCACGCGCCCGGACATGTTCCGCACCTACATCCTGTCCAGTCCATCGCTGTGGTTCGACGACCATCGGGTGCCGCGCATGCAGGCCGAGGCCAAGGCGCCGGCGCAGCCGATTACGGTGGTGCTGTCGGTGGGCAGCTTTGAAACGGTCAAGCCCGAACCGCGCTATTTCACCCGCAACGACATGCTGCGCCACAACGCCGAATTCGCCGAGCAGCTGCGCAGCAGTGGGCGATCGTTGAAGGTGGAGAACATGGTGATCGATGACGAGGATCACTTCACGGTCTACCCGGACATGATCACCCGCGCGCTGCTGAAGGTGTTTCCGGGTACCGGGCCGTACAGCAGCGGTTGATCGTGGGTGCCATCCACGCCATGCGTGGATGCGCGTGGATGAAGGCCTCAGGCTGCCTGTGCGTCCGGCCCGGTCAACATGCCCACATCGGCGTGCCGGAAGCACAGCCGGATGGCATCGAGCAGCTCGCTCATGTTGTACGGTTTGGGCAGGAAATGGATGCCATCGCGCAGCTGCGGCAGCACCTGGTGCTGGTCCATCCCCGAGGTCACCAGGATCGGCAGGTGCGGGTACAGCCCGCGCACCTGGTTGGCGGCCTCGATGCCGCTCACGCGGCCCAGATTGACATCGGTGAACAGCAGGTCGAAACGCTCACCAGCCGCCAGCAGGCCCAGTGCCGCTTCGGCCGAGCTCACGCCCACCACGTGGCAGGCCTGGCTTTCCAGCGCAAGACGGCTCAGCTCGCGGGTTTCCTCGGCGTCCTCGATCAGCAGGACGCGGGGTTCAACGTGGCGCTTGGACAGCAACATGACGCTACAGCTCCGGAAAGCAGCAATGAAAAGGCGCGCAAGTATGCGCAAGCCGGGGGTGATCCCGGCGTGCACGCCAGGCTAAGTGGGCGTTACAGCGGGCGCTGGCGCCGCTGGCGTACCTGCCAGGCCAGCACCGCCACTGCCAGCAGGGCAGTGCCGATACGCAGGCTGGTGGCCTGCCAACCGAGCGCGACGGCGTCAGCGAGGCTGAACACATTCCAGGCCAGGTTCATCGATACGTGCAGCACCAGGCCGCACCACAGGGTGTCGCCGTCCAGATGGTCGAGCCAGGCGAAGATGAAACCGCCCAGCGCGATCACCGCGCCGACGAACAGGGCGGTGCCACCGCCGTCGAAGCCGCCGAAGCCCAGCCAGTGCACCCAGCCGAACAGTAGCGCCTGCGGCAGCGCCAGCAGGGGCCACGGCCCGCGCATGATCTTCACCAGCAGCACGAAGCCGAGGCCGCGGAACAGCACTTCCTCGGCCAGCGGGAACAGCACGGCGAGCATCGTTGCATCCAGGGTGGTCAGTGCGGTGTTGGGCGTGCCCAGCACCGCCAGGCCCAGCCAGCAGGGCAGGCTGGCCAGCAGCACCCACATCGGGCCGCGCCAGCCGTTTCCGGGCAGCCCCAGGCTGGCCATCAGGCCCACCCCACGGGGGCGCAGCAGTGCGGCCAGCAGCAGCGCCAGCACCACGGCCAGTGCATTGTCCAGCAGGCTGCCGCCGTAGGGCATGGGCAAGGCGGGAATCGGCGCGCCTGCGGCCGCAGCGACATCGCGCAGATTCAGGCCCAGGCCGACGCCGAGCAGCACCAGCAGCAGGCGCGCGGCGTTGGGCAGGCGGGACAGGACGGTCATGCACGCACTCCCTGCGGAACCAGCGTGCAGTGTGGAAGGCGGCCGGGGACGCTCGCACGCGCCGGAAGTCCCTGTGCCATCGGTCATGTGTTGCCGCACAGTCATCCGTGGGCAGGTAGAGTCGTTGCCAGACCTTCAGGAGCCCTGCCCATGCTGTGCCCCGTGTGCAAGACCCAGACCCTGCAGATGGCCGAGCGCCATGGCATCGAGATTGATTACTGCCCGAGCTGCCGAGGTGTGTGGCTGGATCGTGGCGAGCTGGACAAGATCATCGAGCGCGCCACCGAGGGCGCCGCCGCCGTACCGCCGCCCGCGCCGGTGCAGCCGCAGCAGGTACCACCGCCGGTGATGCACCGTGATACCCGTCATCTGGGCCAGCGCTATGAGGACAACCGCGGCCGGCAACATGGCCACGGTTACAAGAAAAAGAAGAAGGACAGCTTCCTGTCCGAACTGTTCGATTTCTAGCTTTCTGTGGAGTCGAGCCATGCTCGACTATTGGCGGCAGGAGTCAGTCGAGCATGGCTCGACTCTACAAGGAGCGGAACGCAGTCGAGCATGGCTCGACATTGCATGCGCCGCATGATCACGGGCGGCGCAGGATGAATTCCCGGTCGTGGGTGTCGCCGACGATGAAGTCGTACTCGCCCACCTTGCTGCAGCCATAGCGCGCGTAGAAGCGCTGCGCACCGAAGTTCTCTTCCCACACGCCCACCCATAGGGTGCGGCGCTGCGGCTGGTCCAGCCAGTCCATGAACGCCTGCATCAGGCGCGCGCCGTGGCCGCCGTTCTGATAGTCGGCCAGGATGTAGAAGCGCTTCAGTTCGATGTCGCCTTCGCGGGCTTCGGCATGCGGCAGGGTGTTGGCACCGGCGGCCAGGTAGCCGACCACGTTGTCGCCGTCCAACAGCAGCCAGATCGCACTGCGCGGGTCGGACAACTCGGCGCGCTGCGGTTCGCGGCTGTAGTGCGCCTGCAGGAAATCGTGCAGTTCCTGCGGCGGGTACGAGTCACCCCAGGTTTCGTTGTAGGTGGCGATGGCGGTGGCCGACAACGCGTCGACATCGGCAAGGGTGGCGCGGCGGATAAGCAGCGACATGGCGGGGCCTGCAATGGAACGAGGCGCAGTGTAGCCGGCCCCGGCGTTTGCCGGGGCTGGCCGTTGCTCACGATCCGCTGCTCAGAACCACATCCGCACGCCGGCCACCCAGCGCGTGTCACGGGCGTGGTCACCGGCGTAGTCGGCGGTGTCGCCAAACGTGCGCTCGTGGCTGATGCCGATGTACGGGGCGAAGCGGCGGCTGAACTCATAGCGCAGGCGCAGCCCGGCTTCGACCTTGTTCAGGCCGCGGCCGATGCCGTACTCCGGTTCATCCTTGGCTGCTACCGTCGCTTCGAGCAGCGGCTGCAGGATCAGCCGGTTGCTCAGCAGCACGTCGTACTCGACCTCGGCCTTGGCCAGCACCTGGCCACCGGAGCCCAGGTACAGCGTGGCCGAGCTTTCGAACTTGTACGGCGCCAGGCCCTGGATGCCGACCGCCGCCCAGGTGCGCGAGTCGGCGGGGCGGAAGTCCTCGCGCACGCCGACCAGCACGTCCCACCACGGCGACACGCTGCGGCCATACAGGGCTTCAACCGCCGATGACTCGGTGCGGCCCTTGCTGCGTTCTCCATCGGTGCGCAGCCACAGGCGGTTGATGTTGCCGCCGATCCAGCCGGTGGCTTCCCAGGCCTGGCCGTTGCTGCTTTTGCCATCCCAGTGTTCGAGGCGGTCGATCAGCAGCAGGCTGTTGATCTCCGGCGCGTGCTCCATCGCGCCATGCGCGATCGGCGGGAAGGCGGCGGCGCGGTCGGCGTCAGTCGGGACCGGGATTGGCTCGCGCGGTTCGGTCGGCGCGGGTGCGCCTTGGCCCATCGCCGCGTGATCCATGCTGGAGTGATCCATCTTGGAATGGTCCATCGCCGCTGGCTGCATCGCGCCATGGTCCGTCTTCGAGTGGTCCATCGTGGAGTGGTCCATGTCGGCCTGATCTGCCGCACCCATGTCCATCTTCGAATGATCCATCTTCGAATGATCCATCTTCGAATGATCGACCGGTTCGGCCGGCGTCGTCGCAGTCTTCGCCGGCGCGTCCATCGTGCCCATGTCATGCCCGGCATGCGATCGCGCGAACACCGGCAGTGCGGTGGCCAGGCCCAGCGCCAGCAGGCTGGGGGAAAGCAGTGAGCGGCTCATTCTTCGATCCTCACTTCGCGCATCATGCCCGCTTCCATGTGGTACAGCAGATGGCAGTGGTAGGCCCAGCGGCCAAGTGCATCGGCACGCACGCGGTAGCTGCGGCGGGTGCCCGGTGGCATGTCGATGGTGTGCTTGCGGACCTGGAATTGGCCCTGCGCGTTTTCCAGATCGCTCCACACGCCGTGCAGGTGGATCGGGTGCTGCATCATGGTGTCGTTGACCAGCACGATGCGCATGCGCTCGCCGTAGTTCAGCCGTAGCGGCTCGGCGCTGGCGAACGGAATGCCGTCGAATGACCAGGAGAATTTCTCCATGTGACCGGTCAGGTGCAACTCGACTTCGCGGCTGGGCTCACGGCCATCCGGGTCTTCGAACAGGCTGCGCATCGCGCCGTAGGTCAGCACCTGGCGGCCGTTGTCACGCAGGCCGATGCCGGGGTCGTCCAGTTTCGGTTCGGTGGCCGCGCTCTGCATGTCCACCAGCGGGTTGTTGCGCTCGCTGGCCGGGTGTTTCGGTGCCTTGCTGGCGGTAATGCCGCCGCCATGCGCGCTGTGGTCCATACTGCCGTGGTCCATGCCCATCATCGCGGACATGTCGTGCCCCGCATGTCCGCCCCCCATGTCATGCCCCATGTCGCTCATCGTCAGCAACGGGCGCGGGTCGCGCGCAGGTATCGGAGCCTGCAGCCCGTGGCGTACCGCCAGCGTGCCGGCGGCAAAGCCGGTGCGGCCCATGTCCTGGCAGAAGATGGTGAACGCGTCCTGCCCGGTCGGTTCCACCAGTACATCGTAGGTTTCGGCCGGGGCGATGCGGAACTCGTCGATGCTGACCGGATGGATGTACTGGCCGTCGGCGGCGACCACGGTCATCTTCAGGCCGGGAATACGCACGTCGAAGTAGGTCATCGAGGCGCCGTTGATGAAGCGCAGCAGCACCTTCTCGCCGCTGCGGAACAGCCCGGTCCAGTTGCCGGCCGGCGCGGTGCCGTTCATCAGGTAGGTGTAGGTGTGCGCATTGATGTCGGAGATATCGGTGGGCGTCATCCGCATCCGGCCCCACATGCCACGGTCGGACAGCGCGGCCGACCAGCCGTCGCGCTTCACGTCACGCAGGAAGTCGGGCAGGGTGCGCTTGTAGTAGTTGTCGTGCTCGGCGAGCTTCTTCATGCGCCGGAACAGCGCGCCCGGATCCATGTCGGTCCAGTCGGACAGCATGATCACGTGCTCGCGGTCGTGGTGGTAGGGCGCCGGTTCGGCCGGGTCGATGATCAGCGCGCCGTACAGGCCGGCCTGCTCCTGGAACATCGAATGGCTGTGGTACCAGTAGGTGCCCGACTGCTTGAGATCGAAGTGGTAGTGGTAGGTCTCGCCGGGGCCGATGCCGTTGAAACTCAGGCCGGGCACGCCGTCCATGTTGGCCGGCAGCAGGATACCGTGCCAGTGGATCGAGGTCGGGTGGCGGTCCAGCGTGTTGCGCACGAACAGATCCACCGTCTGGCCTTCACGCCAGCGCAGGATCGGCGCGGGCAGCGAGCCGTTGACGGTGATCGCCGGACGGGTGCGGCCGGTGAAGTTGGCCAGCGATTCGCCGATGGCCAGTTCCAGACGGGTATCACTGAGCACGGCCGGGGCGCCGGCCAGGCGTGGGGTGGCTGTGGCCGCGGCAAGCGCGCGCTGCGGCACGCCGACGGCGGCGATGCCGGCAACCACGCCACCGGCCGCCAGGCCCTGTACGAACAGGCGGCGCGACGGCATGGGCAGGGCGCCCGGGCCGGGGGGATTACGGGTATTCATGAGGATGACTCCAGACACGGAAAGACGCCGGCAGGTCGCCGGCTCCGGTGCGCAGCGCGCACAGTGCGTGGGGAATCAGCCGATGGGAGGGCGTGAGATGGGCGGCAGTGGCGGCGCCGGGCGGCCAGTGGCCGGCATCGGCTGCGGTGCCAGCGACAGGCCCGGACCGGCCAGGTACGGCAACGGCTGCACCACCAGCAACGGATGCTGCGCGCAGCTGCGCACGCAGTCCTTGATCTGGCAGTGGGCGTCGTGGGCCTGGGCCTTGGCCTGCGGCGCTTCCTCGGCCTGCATGCTGGCGTGGTGGTGGCAGTCGGCGTCGCCGCCGTCCACGGCGGCCGCGACGGCGTGAGCCATCCGCCCCATGTCCTCGTGTCCGCTGGCCATGGCCGCGTTCAGCCCGTTGAGCAACAGGCTGAGCATGAGCACAACGCGGAGCAGGGTCGAGGCGAGGGACATGGCGTCAATTTAGCCGCAAGCGGGCGCGGATGCACTTCTTGCTGAATGGCGTGTTCAAGGTTGGAGCGGCACCAATGTAGAGCCGAGCCCACGCGTCGTTGGGGCCATGCCCGGCGAGCGCACAGCGCGGCACCGCATTACCGTCAGCCCTCTTCGCGCACGATCTCCACCAGGCGCGGGCCGTAGCGGCTCAGCTTGGTGCCGCCGATGCCACCGACCCGGGCCAGTTCGTCCAGGCTGGTCGGGCGCTGTTCGGCGATGTTGCGCAGGGTGCTGTCGTGGAAGATCACGAAGGCCGGGACGTTCTGCTCGCGTGCCAGCTCGGCGCGCAGGCCGCGCAGGGCGTTGAACAGGGCCAGGTCCTGCGGCAGCACCGACAGGCCGGTGCGCTGCGCACTGCGCTCGCGCCCGGTGCTGCTGCTGGCCGGATCGCGGCGCATGCTGATCTGCCGGCGGCCGGTGAGCACGGCGCGGCTGGCATCGGTCAGACGCAGGCCACCGTGGCCCTCGCTGTCCACTTCCAGCAGGCTGGCAGCGACCAGCTGGCGGAACACGCTGCGCCAGGTGCGTGCATCCAGGTCGCGGCCGATGGCATAGGTACTCAGCTTGTCGTGGCCCTGCTGTTTGATCTTCTCGTTCTCGCTGCCGCGCAGGATGTCGATCAGGTGGCCGACGCCGAAGCGCTGGCCACTGCGGTAGACGCAGCTCAGCGCCTTCTGCGCCGCAATGGTGGCATCCCACGAAGCCGGCGGGGTCAGGCAGTTGTCGCAGTTGCCGCAGGGCTGGGGATAGGTCTCGCCGAAGCCGGCCAGCAGCACCTGGCGACGGCACTGCATGGATTCGCAGTAGCCCAGCAGGTGGTCGAGCTTGGCCCGCTCCAGCTGCTTGCGTTCTTCGCCGGCCTCGGACTGCTCGATCATCTGCTTGAGCAGCACCACATCGCCCAGGCCGTAGCACAGCCAGGCTTCGGCGGCTTCGCCATCACGGCCGGCGCGGCCCGTCTCCTGGTAGTAGCCTTCCATCGACTTGGGCAGGTCGGTATGCGCAACGAAGCGCACGTCCGGCTTGTCGATGCCCATGCCGAAGGCGATGGTGGCGCACATCACGATGCCGTCCTCGCGCAGGAAGCGGCGCTGGTTGTTGGCGCGCACTTCCGGTGGCAGGCCGGCATGGTAGGGCAGGGCGTTGAAGCCCTGGCCGCACAGGAACTCGGCGGTTTCCTCCACCTTGCGCCGCGACATGCAGTAGACGATGCCGGCCTCGCCCCGGTGGCCGCGCAGGAAGTCGGTCAGCTGCTTGCGCGCGTTGTCCTTCTGCACCACGGTGTAGCGGATGTTGGGCCGGTCGAAGGAACTGACGAAGTGACGCGCGTCCTGCAGGTCCAGCCGCTCGGCGATCTCGCGCTGGGTCGGCGGGTCGGCGGTGGCGGTCAGTGCGATCCGCGGGATCTGCGGCCAGCGCTCGTGCAGCACCGTCAGCTGGCGGTACTCGGGGCGGAAATCGTGGCCCCATTGCGACACGCAGTGCGCTTCGTCGATGGCGAACAGGGCGATGTGGCTGCGCGACAGCAGCGACAGGAAGCGACCGGTCAGCAGCCGCTCGGGCGCGACATAGAGCATGTCCAGCTCGCCGGCGAGCAGTTCACGCTCGACGCGGCCGGCGGTCTCGGCATCCAGCGTCGAGTTCAGGTACTCGGCACGCACGCCGAGCTGGCGCAGGGCCTCGACCTGGTCCTGCATCAAGGCGATCAGTGGCGAGATGACAATGCCGCAACCGTCACGCAGCAGGGCCGGCACCTGGTAGCACAGCGACTTGCCGCCGCCGGTGGGCATCAGCACCAGGGCATCGTGACCGGCAGCCACATGCTCCACGATGTCCTGCTGCGGACCACGGAAATCGTCGTATCCAAAGACGCGTTGGAGCAGGTCGTGCGCGGGACGGGAAGCCATCCGGCTAGTTTACCCCGGCGGGGGAGTCTCGGCAGGGCTGCGCCCTGCACCTGCTACAAGCCACGGCAACGTCAAGGTCAAAAGCGGGCTATCCGTGGGGGGCGGGGCGGTGTCGGAGTGCGGGGACGCCG